>JAICSG010000061.1 GCA_025937035.1 Thermoanaerobaculia bacterium
GAAGTCGACGGTGACGTGGACGGGGTAGAACCACTGGGCGAAGGTCTGCATCCCCTCGCCGAGCTCCATCCCCTCGCCGATCTTCTTGATCCCCTGGAGGCAGGGGGTGCACCAGGACTCGATCGAGGAGAAGGTGGGGTTCGCGGGGTCCATCACCTTCCTGGAATCCTCCATCACGGCGCCGAGGTCGTCGTAGAGCAGGAAGTACTTGCGCACCGTGCTCTTGACCTTGCGCAGGCGGATCCTGGCGCGGGTGATGACCCCGAACTGGCCGAGGCCGCAACGCACCACGTCGAAGAGGTCGCGGTGCTGGTCGCGCGAGCAGGTGACGATCTCCCCCGTGCCGGTGACCACCTGGAGCTCGACGGCGTTGTCCGCCTGGGTGCCGTAGCGGAAGCTCGCCACTCCCAGGCCGGCCATCGAGAGGGTGCCCGAGATCTGCACCCCCAGGTTGTTGGTGAGCACGCGGGGGACCATCCCCTTCTCCAGCGTCGCGGTGACCAGGTCGCGCCAGACGACCCCGCAATCGACGGTGGCGGTCTCCCCCGCCTCGTCGATCTCGTGGATGGTGGTCATCACGGAGGTGTCGAGCAGCACGCCTCCCTCGGTGGTGGCCTGGCCGCTCTGGGTGTGGGCCTGGCCGCGCGGGGTGACCGGGATCTTGCGCTCGCGGCAGAAGCGGACCACCGCCGCGACCTCCTCGGCGGACGTGCAGCGCGCCACGGCCCCGGGGAGCCGGTTGACCGTGCGGCCGAAGTCGGAGCGGTAGAGCTCGCGCACCTCGTCGTCGAGCAGGATACGGTCGCCCAGGATGCCTTTCAGCTCCTGAAGGGCGCCGGTGGTCGAAAGCGGGCTATGGACAGTCATGGGGTCTCTCCCTGAAAGAAAAGATCGTTGGGGCGGGTCTCCCCTTCTTTTGATTGATCCCTTTTACTGGATTTGTCGCGGCGCGGCAACCCCGGGGGGCGGAGGCGGCGGAGCGTCCGGCGGCGCGGGCGGCGGGACCGGCGGCTTCACCGGTACCTCGCGGTTGGGATCGTTCTTCTTCTCGCCGGGCTTCTCGGGCATCACCGGCCGCGGCTCGACCTCACCCCGCTTCTCGGCGATGCGGGCGGGGAGCACGGTCTTGAAGCCGTCCCGGATCCACAGGTTGATGCCGCCCTGCATACCGACGAGGCTCTCGAATCCGCTCGCCGCCAGGGTCTTCGCCCCCTGCTCGGTACACTCGTCGGTGTCGCAGTAGAGGAAGACCGTGTCCTCCCGGAACGGCAGAACCTCCAGCAGCCGGTAGGGGAGGCGGAGGACCGGGATGTTCTTCGCCTCCCGGACGTGGCCGGTCGGGCCGTCGAACTGCTGGGGGGTTCGCAGATCGATCACCAGCATCTGCGGGCTGTCCCGCATCATCTCGTAGGAGACCGGCGGGGAGAGCTTCTTGTAGAGCGGCCGGGGCCCGGGCCGGCGGTGGAACAGCGAGCACCCTCCGCAGGCGAGGGCCAGGAGCAGGAGCAGGGCGATCGGGCGGCGAGGGCTCATTCCGGTCTGCAATCTTACACCGCCTCCTCCAGATCCACCTCCGGCCGCACCGCTCCCACCTCCAGGCCGCGCACGTTGCGCACCGCGGGTGAGTGGAATTCCCGCAGCTCCTCGAATTCGGCGCCGGCCAGGCTGCCGAGCTGGCGGAGGACGTCGAGCACCACGCCGTCCCGGCAGCGCTCGCCGCCGTCGGCGATCTTCACCGCGATGCCGAGCGCCACGGGTCCCCGCACCGCCAGGCCGTAGAGCCCCTCGGCCCCCTCCTTGGCCAGAATCCGGCCGCCGGTCACCTCCATGAGGCGGGTGGTGAAGCGGCCCGGGCCCGCCACCATCTCCGGGGCGCCGGTCATGCCGCGGACGATGGTCCCCACCGCGGACGCCGGCTCCCCTTCCAGCCCCGCCGCCTCCGGATGCGCGAGCGCCGCGTAGCCGCGGGCCGCGGCGGCGAGCGGCACCCGGAAGGTGGGAACGCTGCAGCCGTCCACGGCGAGGCCGATCTCCGATTCCAGCAGGCCGCAGAAGGCGGCCACGTGGCCCAGGATCCGCTCCTGCCAGGGGTGGTCGAGCGCGACGTAGCCGGCGGTGGGCAGGCCCAGCGCCTGGCAGGCCAGAAGCATGCCGGCGTGCTTGCCCGAGCAATTGTTATGGAGCGGTGAGGGCTCCCGCCCCTCTTTCCGCAGCTCCTCGGCGGCCCGGGCATCCATGGGCCAATGCGCGCCACAGAGCAGGTCCCCGACCTCGAAGCCGCCGCGGGCGAGCAGGCCGGCGGCCCGCTCCACGTGCGCGGGGGTGCCGCCGTGCGAGGCGCAGATCAGGGCGATGTCCGGAATCTCCAGACCGTAGCGCTCCGCCACGCCGGCCAGCAGCAGGGGCACGCACTGGAAGGGCTTGGCGGCCGAGCGGAGGAAGGTCGAGGCCCGCGGGTCCCCCTGGAAGGCGACCAGGCGCCCCTCCGGGGTGACGGCCGCCACGGCGCCGAAATGCCAGGACTCCGGCTGGCCGTTGCGGACGACCGTGGCGATGGGCGCGAACAGAAGGGCTACCGCTCCGCGGCGATCGCCGCCTGCACGGAATCGTAGGTGGGGAACAGGTCGTCCAGGCGCGCCACGTGCAGCAGCTTGCGGATGCGGTCCGAGGGGTTGACCAGGATCAGGTCGCGCTTGGAGCTCCGGAAACGTCCCAGATAGCCCACGAGCTCGCCGATCCCGGTCGAGTCGATGAAGTTGATCTTGGAGAAGTCGATGATGACGTGCCCGCGGTCGTCCGAGAGGGTGCGCTCCAGGGTCTGCGCGAAGAACTGCGCGCTCTCCCCGAGCTTGATGACCCCCTCGACGTTGAGCAGGGTGAAGCCGTCCAGGTGCTTTTTCTCGACGATCATGGGGGCGCCGTTGAAGTGAGCCCGATCTTAACACGCTGGAGGTGATCTCCGGCCCTACCTATCCGAAAGGATGGGGCGGAGCTACCCGATCGGTGAGATCCTCACCACTCTACGGGACGTCGCATCGGGAGAGGAGAAGCGCCATGCTGTCCAAGGAGGAGGACTATCCAGGGAATCGGGGAATCATGAGCTATGTGAACATGTCCAATCTCGACCGGACGATCCGTGTCATCGTCGGCCTGCTCATGCTGGGCGCGGCATGGATGGGGCTCGTCACGGGTATCTGGAAGGCAGGCTTTGAGATCTTCGGCTGGGTCCCCCTCGCGACCGGGGTGATCGGGTGGTGCCCGATCTACGCCCTGCTGGGCATCGGGACCCACAGGCCGGAAATGTGAAGCATCAAGGATAATACTAACAGAATGATGTTTCGCGTAGAATGCCATTAATGTCCGACGTCAGGAACCCGTGGCTCGCCAACGGCGCGTTCACCCTGCGCAGGCTCAAGTGGATCACCGTTTCCGCCGCGCTCGTCTTCATCCTTCTGCTGGAGCTGGTGCGGCGGGCCCTCTATCCGTACCTCCCCTCGGTGCCGGGCAAGCTCCTGATGGGCGGGGCGGTGTTCACCGGCTGCATCTTCTTCTTCGCCGCCCTGTTCAGCGTCATCGAGCGCATCCAGGGGAGCCTGGAGCTGCGCAACCGTGAGCTGCTCGCCCTTCACGAGGCGGCGCTGGGCATCTACGGTGAGCTCGCCCTGGAGACCGTGCTCCAGCGGGTGGTGGACCGTGCCCGCCATCTCGTCGACGCCCGGTACGGAGCGCTCTCGGTGATCGACGACCAGAACCGGATCCAGTCGTTCGTCACCTCGGGGATCTCGGCCGAGACGCGGGCGAAGATCGGCCCGCCACCGGTCGGCCACGGCCTCCTGGGGGTGGTGCTCAACGAGGGGCAGCGGCTGCGGACGGTCGACCTCACCAGGGACCCCCGCTCGGTCGGCTTCCCTCCGAACCATCCGTCGATGCGCTCGCTGCTCGCCGTGCCGATCCTCTGCAAGAGCCCGTTCAAGGGGAATCTCTACGTGGCGGAGAAGGCCGAGGGGGCCCCGTTCACAGCCGAGGACGAGGAGAGCCTGGTCCGCTTCGCCACCAAGGCCGCGATCGCCATCGACAACGCCCACCTGCACATGCGCCTCAACGACCTCGCGGTGGCCGAGGAGCGGCTGCGCATCGCCCACGAGATGCACGACGGCCTCGCCCAGGTGCTCGCCTACGTCAACACCAAGGCGCAGGCGGTGAAGGCCTTCCTGGGCAACGGCCGTACCGAGGAGGCCACCAGGCAGCTCGATCAGCTCGCCGCCGCCGCCCGCGAGGTCTATGCCGACGTGCGGGAATCGATCATCGGCCTGCGCAGCGCCGCCGTGCCCGGACGCACGGTCACCGACCTGCTCCAGGACTACGTCAACACCTGGCAGGCCCACACGGCGGTCCAGTGCGATCTGCGGATCGACGGCGCCCCCCGGCTCAACCCCAACGCCCAGCTCCAGCTCCTCCGTATCGTCCAGGAATCGCTCGCCAACGTGCGCAAGCACGCCAACGCGACCGTGGTGAAGCTGAGCATCGCGCAGGGGGACTCGGCGCTGCGGGTGATGATCGAGGACAACGGGGCCGGCTTCAGGCCGGGCGAGCTCGGCCGGGCCGAGCTGCCGCGCTTCGGCCTCTCCACCATGCGCGAGCGGGCGGAGACCATCGGCGGCAAATTCCAGCTCGACTCGGCCCCTGGGTCCGGCACCCGGGTCACGATAGAATTACCCTCGCCGCCACCGTCTTTCGAGACTCTCCAGGAGAGCCCATGAAAATTGTGATCGCCGACGACCATGCCCTCTTTCGCGACAGCCTGCGCAGCCTGCTCGAGGCCCACGGCCTGGAAGTGCTGGGGGAAGCCAGGAACGGCCGCGAGGCCGTCGAGCTCGCCCACAAGCTGAAGCCGGAGGTCCTCCTGATGGACCTCTCGATGCCCGAGATGGACGGCCTGGCCGCCACCAAGCTGATCAGCGCCGACCAGCCCGAGGTCAAGGTGGTGATCCTCACCGCCTCCGACGAGGACTCCAAGCTCTTCGAGGCCATCAAGTCGGGAGCGCAGGGGTATCTGCTCAAGAACCTCGAATCCGAGGACTTCTTCAGCCTGCTCGAAGGGGTCAAGCGGGGCGAGCCGGCGCTCACTCCGTCCCTCGCCCGCAAGCTCCTGCAGGAGTTCGCCCGCCCCGCCCAGGCGCCGGCGCCCCACCAGGACCCCGACGCGCTGACCGACCGCGAGCGGGAGGTGCTGGAGCTGCTGGTCAACGGCGTGACGTCCAACCGCAAGCTCGCCAAGCAGCTCGGCGTCAGCGAGAACACGGTCAAGTTCCACGTCCGCAACATCCTCGACAAGCTCCACCTCCACAACCGCGCGCAGGTGGTCAGCTACGCGATCCGTCACCGCATCGTGGAGGCGGCGCCGGAGTAGGGGCGGCCCTCCGCCGCGGCGCCCACCTCCGCCGGGAGACCGGCGTGGATCCGCTCGGGCGCCGGTGGGATCACCAGCACGCTCGCCGGCCCCTGCCGCACCACGTCCGCGGCCATCCGTCCGAGCAGGAGGCGCTCGAAGCCCTCCCGCGCGTCCGCGCCGAGGACGACCAGGTCGCTCCGCCACTCCCCGGGCTGCGCCCACAGCTCCTCCTCCACCCCGTGGTAGAGCAGCCAGGTGGCGATGCGGCCCTTCCTCCAGACGGCGTTCCGCTCCACGAACCCCTCCAGGTCCGCCAGAGCCGTGACCTCGGCCGCCAGAGGCCCACCCGGCTGGCGGCCGCGCCCATCCCTGACCATCACGGCCTCGAGCATCGCCTCGTCCGGCACGATCCGGCTGAGCAGGCTCAGGCCTTGACGGAACACCTCCGCCGAGAGCGGCGTCAGGTCGACCGGCATCAGCACGCGCTCCAGCGGGGCCCGCGGGCGGTCCCGCGCCATCAACACCGGCACGGTCGAGTGGCGGATCACCCGGTCCGCCGTTGAGCCGAAGAGCCCGGAACGGTGCGGCGACCCGGTCGCGCCGACCACGATCAGGCCGGCCTCGCAATGATCGGCGAGGTCGATCAGCACCCAGTGCGCCGGCCCGTCCTCGATGGCCGTGCCCGCGAGCTCCTCCTCGCCGATCCCCAGGCGGAGGATCTGCTCCTTCATGCGCCCGGCGAGGGCCTCCTCCATCTCCAGCATCCGTTCGAGACGGTCCTCGGTCAGGCCGGGGCCGCCACCCTGCTCCCACGGTCTCTGGCAGGCGTGGGCCAGAAAGACCCGTGCCCCGGCGGCGCGGGCGATCTCCAGCCCGGTGATGACGACGGCGTCGCTGGCCTCGTCGAGCGAGGTGCCGATCAAGACAGTCTCGAACCCTGCATCCATGAAGTACCCCTTTCCCGCCTGGGCTTCTGTTCTCTTTACGGATAGATTGAGAGGATCTTAGAGGGTGCTTGAAATGTCCCCGACACCCCGGCAGGCGGTCTCCCGGCGCGGAGGGGTGGGATGGAGGCCTACCCGGAAGGGTGGCTCCGGGCAGCCTTGTCCGGCTCTCCCTGCTACCATCCGCGGCCATCATGCCGCGCCGGTCCAGGAGCCGATCCTCAAAAAGCCGCGGCCCCCTCGCCGGGGTCCGCGTCATCGACGCCTCGCGCGTCCTCGCCGGCCCTTATCTCGCCATGCTGCTCGGGGACCTGGGGGCGGACGTGATCAAGATCGAGAAGCCGGACGGCGGCGATCAGACCCGGGCCTGGGGACCGCCGTGGGTGGGCGAAGGGGACCGGCGCGTGAGCGCCTACTTCGTCTCCGCCAACCGGAACAAGCGGTCGGTGGCCCTCGACCTCAAGACCCGCGAGGGGCGCGCGGCGCTCGACCGGCTGCTGGGCGGCGCGGACGTCCTGGTCGAAAACTTCCTCCCCTCCGAGTGGCGGCGGCTCGGCTTCCGGAGCGGGCGCTTCACCCGGGCCCATCCGCGCCTCGTGCAGTGCACGGTCACCAGCTATGGCACCGCCGGCCCCGAGGCGGACCGCCCGGCCTACGACGTAGTCCTCCAGGCGGAATCGGGGCTGATGTCCCTCACCGGCTTCGAGGGGGGCGAGCCGGTGCGGGTGGGGGTGGCGATCGTGGACGTCCTCTCCGCCCTCTACGGCCTCTCCGCCGTGCTCGCCGCCCTGCGCCGGCGGGACGCCACGGGCAAAGGAAGCCGGGTGGAGGTCTCGATGGTGGACGCCGGAACGTCGTTCCTCTCCTACGCCGCGCAGTCCTGGCTCGCCGACGGCCGCCAGCCCGCCCGGCTCGGCTCCGCCCACCCCAACCTCACGCCCTACCAGGCCTACCGGGCCGCGGACGGCTGGTTCGTGGTGGGCGTGGGCAGCCAGGAGCTCTGGCGCCG
The DNA here is from genome assembly GCA_025937035.1 of Thermoanaerobaculia bacterium. GTDB lineage: Bacteria > Acidobacteriota > Thermoanaerobaculia > Multivoradales > UBA5704 > DATARR01. Next base: position 7,346 of record JAICSG010000061.1, read on the forward strand.
CTTCTGCGCCGCGATCGAGCGGCCCGATCTGGTGGACGATCCCCGCTTCGCCACCAGCGAGGCCCGGGTGCGCCACCGGGCCGACCTCGACCGCCTCCTCAGCGCGATCTTCGCCTCCCGTCCCGTGAGCCATTGGGACGCCGCGATGCGGGCCCACCGCGTCCCCGCCGGCCCGCCCGCCACCGTGGGTGAGGCGGTCGAAAAGGCCCGGCAACGAGGCCAGGTGGTGGATCTCCCCCCGGGCGCCTACGGGGTGCTTCCGACGATTGCCGCCCCGTTCCTCTTCGACGGCGAGCGGGCGGCGCCCACCTCCTCGGCCCCAGCGCTGGGCGAGCACACGGCGGAGGTGCTGCGGGAGATGGGGATGGGCTCCGGGTAGAGATCGGTTACAATCCTCCCAACCTTTCGTCGAAGCGAGCGTACATCGCGTCGAGGCTCTGATTTGTTGCGGCACTCCTCCATCGCGCGGGCCCTGGCCCTGACCGCCCTGCTCCTCGCGGGGTGCCGGACCCTCGTGCCCGCCGCGCCGGCTTCCGTACCCCAGGCCGGGCCGGTCGCGCTCCAGGAGAGCGACCGCATCCTGGTGCTCGTCCCCCATCCGGACGACGAGGTGCTGGGCGCCGGCGGGGTCCTGCGGGAGGCGGCGCGGCGGGGGCTCCCCCTGCGCGTGGTCTTCCTGACCAACGGCGACAGCAACGAGTGGTCGTTCCTCGCCTACCGCAAGCGCCCGGTGCTGATGCCCGGCGGCGCGCTGACCATGGGGACGATCCGCCACCAGGAGGCCCTGGCGGCGGCCACGGCCCTGGGGGTCGCCTCCCGCGACCTCACCTTCCTCGGCTATCCGGACTACGGCACCCTCGACATCTGGCGCTCCCACTGGGCCCTGAGCCCGCCGGACCGCGGCCGGCTCACCCGCGCCCGCGCCGTCCCCTACCCCACCGCCTTCCGTCCGGGCGCGCCATACAAGGGGGAGGAGATCCTGGCCGATCTGGAGACGATCCTGCGGGATTTCAAGCCGACGCGGATCTTCGTCTCCCATCCGGCCGACCACCATCCGGACCACGCGGCGCTCTACCTCTTCACCCGCGTGGCCCTGTGGGATCTCCAGGGGGAGGTTTCGGCCACGGTCCATCCGTTCCTGGTCCACTACCCCGGGTGGCCCCGGGCCAAGGGGGTCCGTCCGGACCAGGAGCTGTCGCCGCCGGCCCGCCTCCTCGCCGGCTTCCGCTGGCAGTCCCGCGATCTCGACCCGGAGGCGGTCGCCACCAAGCGGCTGGCCCTCGCCGAGCACCGCACCCAGTACGGCTACAGCGCCTCGCGGCTGCTGCCCTTCGTCCGTCCCAACGAGCTCTACGGGGATCTGACGGTGCCCGTCCTCGCCGCCGGAGGGGGCTCCGTCCGCCTGCTCGACGCTGCCCCCGGGCCGGAGGCGGCGAGCGACTCCGTCGACCTCCAGGGCTTGACCGTGCGGCGGACGCGGGACCGGCTGGAGATCGAGATGGAGCTTCAGGAGCCGCTGACGGAAGGCTCCGCCGTCTCCCTCTCGGCCCTCGGCTACCGTTCCGACGTCCCCTTCGCCGCCATGCCGAAGCTGGAGGTCCGGATCGAGCCCCACGCCTGGACCGTCCGCGACCAGGGAAGAGCCCTGCCCCGCTCCGCCGCCTGGGGAGGCGCCCAGGACCGCAGGCTGGTGGCGCGCATCCCCCTCGCCTCGCTGAACGATCCCCGCCGGATCTTCCTCCAGGTTCGCGCCGGCTCCCGCCGCTCTGCGCTCGGCCAGACCCCCTGGTGGATCGTGGAGCTGCGGCCGGGCTCAGCGGAGCAGCGGGCCGCGGTGGCCGGCGGCGAGGCGTCCACCAGCCCGGCGATCCGGTAGTCGGCACCTGCTGAATCCCTGTGCTGCCTCGGGCGCTCGTAATCTGACAAAGGCAACCTTACCCCGCCTTACGGACGCTTACCCTGGGAAAAACAAGCAGACCGCGCCTCGCGGAGGCTTACCGCGTCTCGCACAAGGTTGCCGTGCCCCGCGGATGCTTGCCGTGTAAAAAATAAGGAGACCGCGTCTCACGGCAAGCTTACCGTTTCGCACCTGAGCTTACCGCGCTCGACGGATGCTTACCTCGTCATAAACAAGCTTACCGGGTCGCGGACAAGCTTACCGCGCGCCGCGGATGCTTGCCCCGCCTAATTTTTGCCATCCGGCCCGTGCGGATGCTTACCGCGTCTCGCGGAAGCCTGCCGCGTTCCGCGGATGCTTACCTTGTCAAAAACAAGCTTGCCGTGCCCCACGGGAAGCTTACCAGGCCCCACATAAGCTTGCCGCCCTCCAAGGATGCTTACCTTCTCGAAAACAAGCCGGCCGCGCTCCGCGGATCCTTGCCCTGCCGTACAGAAGCCCGCCGCGTCCCGCGGATGCTTGCCGAATGGATCACTAACGCCGGAGGAAGACCCGATCATCCAAAAAACCCCAAACCGCCGTAGAGACATCCAGACGGACCGGCCGCGCGCGATCGTCCCATGAAGGATCAGAAATCAACTCTCGCGAGACTCCACGCAGCTACCGTAACAGCACGTCCGGAAGGGCGTCCATGGCCGCAGGCGCCGAGCACACCGCGCCCTTGCCGGCCGGAGCGGTCACCGCCATCTCAAATAACCTAACTTCCGAAGAGATCCGCAACCGCCATGCGGAATCCGGGGAGGAGCTCCTCGTCGCCGAGGACATCCCCGGGACGGAGCTCGCGGAGATTGGACAGCGCGCGGTATACAGAGATACAACGCTGTTTGGAATCCAACACCCAGACACGGTCGACTCCCGCCGAGAAGTAGTCCTGAATCTTCTCGGCAAGGTCGCCCCGGCGGTCATTCGGAGAGAGAACCTCCACCACGATCTCCGGCGCGACGTCGAGATACCCTTCCGCCTTGCACCGGGCCAGACGGCCGTGTGAGATGAAGGCGATATCGGCCGCCCGTACGGTGTCCGGATTCCGCCGGACATAGATGCCGATCTCGCCGGTCAGCACCTCGCCTTTGTCGTGGCTTTCCACATAGGTCAAAAGGCGAGCGGTCAGCCAGGCCTCCGACCTTCCGTGGACACGTCCTGTCGGGCTCAAGGGCACGATCCTCCCATCCACCAGCTCGCAAGGGCCGAGATCCGGGGAGTGGAAGAGATCCTCGCCGGTGATCAACCTCTCGCTGTCCTTCAGCAGGGCCATAAAGCTCACCTCTCGGAGAGAATACCAGAGTCCGTATCCTGAAAACACGACGAGCCCGGATTCCTCCGGGCTCGTCGCGGACTTCCAGGTCGTACGGTTACGCCTACACGTACGCTTCGAGCTCGGTCCAGGAATCCTGCTCGAGGACCTTCTTGAGATCGATCATGAAGCGGTCGGCGTCGGCTCCGTCGACCAGACGGTGGTCGTAGGAGATGCTGAAGTAGCACATGGTCTTGATGACGATCGAGTCGTTGCCGTCCTCGTCCTCGACCACGATGGGCCGCTTCTCGATGGCGCCCACGCCGAGGATCGCCACCTGCGGCTGGTTGATCACCGGGGTGCCGAAGAGGCTGCCGAAGACGCCGGGGTTGGTGACCGTGAAGGTGCCCTGTTGCGTCTCGTCCGGCCGCAGCTTCTTGCTCCGCGCGCGGTCGGCGAGGTCGTTGGCGGCCTTGGCGAGGCCCACGAGGCTGAGCTGGTCGGCCTTCTTGATCACCGGCACCAGCAGGCCGCGGCCCGGGATGTCCACCGCCATGCCGATGTTGATGTCCTTCTTGTAGACGATGTTGGTGCCGTCGATCGAGGCGTTGACGTTCTTGTGCGCCTTGAGGGCGGTCGCCACGGCCTTGAAGATGAAGGGCATGTAGGTGAGCTTGGTGCCCTCCTTCCGGAAGAAGCCGTCCTTGGCGCGGTCGCGCGCCTTCCGCACCTTCGACATGTCGATGTGGAAGAGGGTGGTGACGTGCGCCGAGGTGGCCTTGGAGTAGGTCATGTGCGCCGCCGTGATCTGCCGGATCTTGGACATCGGCTCGATCTCGACGTTCTCCCCCTCGGTGTAGGCCGGCACGTGGAAGCCCGCCGGCAGCGGACGCTGGCCCCCCCCTGAAGGAGCCGCAGCGGCGGCCGGAGCGGCGGCGGCAGGGGCCGGGGGCGGAGCCGGAGCGGGTGCGGCGGGCCGGGCCGGAGCGGCGGCGGCCGGGGCGGCCTGGCGCTGCTCCAGGTAGCCCAGGATGTCTTCCTTGGTCACGCGGCCCTGGGCGCCGGTGCCCTGGACCTGCTCCAGGTTGACCCCCTCCTTGGCGGCGATGCTGCGCACCAGGGGGCTGGAGAACTTGCGGAGCCGGTCCTCGACACTC
>JAICSG010000058.1 GCA_025937035.1 Thermoanaerobaculia bacterium
CACCGAGGTGTCCGACGGGCTGTTGCCGGTGATGTAGCGCAGGCTCGGAGAGCCGGGGACGGCCGGGCTGGACGGGTTGCAGCAGCGCGCCGCCCCGCAGGTGAAGGTGTTCGAGAAAGGATCACAGACGCCGTTGCCGTTGACCGAGCAGCCCAGCACGTTGTTGACATCGCACTCGGTGCCGGTCTGCGGGCCGTACTTGGTGGTCGAGAATCCTGGGGTCTGGGTCGCCGATTTCGCCACCTGATCGATCGGCATCGTCAGCACCATGGCGGCGCCGGCCCCGAGGGTGGACGAGGCGAAGAAGTCGACTGCGGCCCCGTTCGATCCCCCTTCATTGATATTGAGGAAGTAGTAATCGAAAGCCCGGTTCGAGGTGTCGTAGATCCAGTTATAACGGGTCGTGGCGTTGCCGCCCCGCCGGTTGGCCGTATAGAGGCCGGTTCCGAGCTGGGTCGAATCCGCCCAGTTGACGCCGTAGATCAGGGGATTGATCGTCCGCCGGTCGAGGGTGGGATCGACGGCGACCGTCACCGGGCCCGGAGGCGGCAGATTCGCCTGGATCAGCTCGATGTCGTCCACGTAGGCGGTCGCCTGGTTGCCGCCCGAATTGTCCTGGAAGACGATGCCGTCGAAGCTGGCCGCCGTGACGCCCAGGTCGGCCCAGGTGACCGTCATCTGGGTCCAGGCCGAGGGGAGCGGCGTCAGGTCCTTGCTGCCGGCCTCGGCGCCGTTGCTGTAGATCACCAGCCGCACGGCCTGATTGCCGCCGGCGCCGTTGATCCAGAAGCGCACCGCCGTGTAGTTGGAGACCGCGCCGGGGCTGTTGTGGAAGTAGAGCCCCGCCCAGGCGTCCGGCTCCCAGGAGATGGCCTTGGGCGCGCTCTGGTAGATCGCCGTCTGCGCCAGGTTGCGCGTCGCCCATCCCCAGTCCTGCCAGCCGTTCTGGAGCGCGTTGTCGTAGACGGTCACCGTCGCCGCCGCGAGAGGAGCGGCGGCGACCACGAACACGACCAACAGGGAACGGCGAAGGGCTCTGCACACGGCCGGCCTCCTCCAGGACATCGACGAATAGAAGACCGTCGAAGTCTCTCACAGAAGGCCGGCCGGGAAAAGACGGGCTCTCCCTATAGCGACTTCAGAAACTCCACCAGATCGCCCTTCTGAGCCTCGGTCAGGTGCAGCCCGAAGTGGCTGTCGTAGTGATCGACCACGTCGCGCAGGGTGGCGAAGCGGCCGTCGTGGTAGTAGCCCCCCTTGCTGTGCGACCAGAGCCCCTTGAGCGGCGTGGTGCGGTAGTGGCCGTCCGGCGAGCGGTCGGCCTGGAAGGAGTCGATGCCGATCTCCTCGGGCGTGTGGCGGTTCCAGCCCGGCTCGGTGTAGAGGGGCGGCACGTGGCACTTGGCGCAGCCCGCCGTGGTGAAGACGGTCTTGCCGCGGCCGGCCGCCGCCGGGTCGAAGCTGCCGGCCGGCGGAGTTGGCGCCGGGATGGCGAGCTGATAGACCTGCAGCGACGCCAGCTTGGGCGTGATGAAGTCGTGCTCGCTCTGCACGTCGAAGAAGCCGTTCCGGGCCGCGATGGGGAACTTCACGGGGTCGTTCAGGCGGGGGTCCCAGAACCGCCCCTGGCCGTGCATCTCCAGATTGGCCACGAAAGCGTTCCAATAGGTGACCGATCCCCAGCCGGTGAAGGTGTGGCCGTCGACGCCGGCGAGGCCGAAGGCGGGCGGGATCAGCGTCGCCGCGGTCTTGCCGTCCGGCCGGAAGGCCTTGCCGTCCAGGAACAGCTCGGCGTCGAACCGCCCCGGCCCCCAGCTCTGGAGGTCCGTGTGCACGGTCGCCACGTCCACGCCCAGGAGGCTCGCCACCGGCTGGAGGTTGGGGGCGAGATTGACGATCGCGCCGACGTTGAGGTCCCGGTTCGCCCAGCCGTCGAGGCGCTTGCCGATCCCCGGCGCCACGGAATTGTCGACCGTCGAGTGGCAGAGGGCGCAGGTGATGCCGGCCGCGCGCAGGGTCCCGTTCTGATTGAAGAAGCCGCGCACGCCGACCACGGCGTTGCGCCGGAGCAGCTCCGCGGTGACCGCCGGATCGTCGAGGTTGGCGTGGGCGAGGATGCCCGGTGGGAGGGCGTCGGAGTCGACCTTGAGCCCGACCGTGAGGGCGGTGCGGGGGCTCACCGTCTTGAGGGCCTCGTGGATGCCGAGGATCCGGCTCCAGAACACCTGATCGCCGAACGTGTCATAGCGGAAGGTCTGGCGCCCCTCGTCGACCATCCGGCTGGCGTTGGCGGCGATGGGGTCGTCCGGGGCCGCCGCCCCGCGCCGCTCACCCGCCAGGGCCAGCGGCGCGAGGGCGAGCAGCAGCAGCGCGAGCAGCAGCAGGGCGCCGGCCGCCGCGGCTTTCGAAAACAGCAGAGCTCTCTCTTTGCGTGCCATGGTGCCTCTCCTCCTTTGCAAGGTTTTTCCGTGGTCCCCGGGCCGGGGCTCCTGGATGGACAACCTGCACGCGTACAGAGCGCGATGGGGCGGAAACGTTACAGCCCGAACGCACCATTGTCCTGGAGCGGATAGGTAGCCTGGAGATGGATCGACCAGCCGGTGACAGCCGCTCAGGCATCGTGGCGCGCAAGGTCGGAGCGGCTTGAGGCCCGAAGGGCCGCTCTAACTTAGCCCAGGGCATCGCCCTGGGACTGAGGCGGAAGATCTATTCCGAGGCGGCCTGAAAGGCCGCGCTAGTTGTCCGTGCGGTGGCGGGAGGAACAATCCGGAGCAGATCAAGAAGGGTGGGACAGACCGTCTTCAAGGTAGAATTTGTTCCGACTTCTCGAGATGTTGAGAGCGTGAGTGTCCTGAAAGGAGAACGAATGTCTCAATCCCTGTCCCGTATCTTGGTGCATCTGGTTTTCAGCACGAAGAATCGCGAAAGGTTTCTGACTCCTGAGCTCGGCAACGAGCTCCATCCATATCTTGCAACCGTGTTGCGCGAGGACGGCTGTCCGGCGTTGGAGGTAGGAGGGGTCGAAGATCACGTCCATTTGCTGTTCGGCCTGTCACGAACCCGGACGGTGGCACAGGTAGTGGAGACAGTGAAGACCAGCTCGTCCAAATGGATCAAGACCAAAGGATCGGGCTTCGCGGAGTTTCATTGGCAGGCAGGCTATGGCGCTTTCTCTGTTGGCCAGTCGAACGTCGATGCGGTGGCTCGATACATCCAGGATCAGGCGGAGCACCATCGGAAGACGACATTCCAGAAGGAGTACCGGCGATTTCTAAAGCTGTATCAGGTTCCATACGACGAGAAATACGTCTGGGATTGAGGTTCGATATGCCGCGCGTCCCTTGGGGCTCGATGTTGGTGAGAGATCCGGGCCCTTGAGCTAGCGCGGCCTTTCAGGCCGCCTCGGGATCGATTTTCCGCCTTCATCCCAGGGCGATGCCCTGGGCTAAGTTAGAGCGGCCCTTCGGGCCTCAAGCCGACCTCGCGCCGGAACCGTGATTCCGGACCGGGAGCGACCGCTCAGGAAGGCTGGAACAGGTCGACCGGCACGCCGGTACCGGCGCCGAAGTAGGAGCGGGAGTTGGCGCCCGGGAGGGCGAATCCGTTGATGGCGATCCGCCGGGGGGCGTCGCCGCGGTTCTCGGCGCTGCGGTGGACGACGTAGGGGCCGAAGAAGGCGGCGCTCCCGGCCTTGAGGAGCGCGGGCACTCCGGGGCGGTCCCGGTAGTCGCTCCGCACCGCGGCGGGATCGAGATGCCCCTGCCGGCCACTGCCCGGGAAGAAGATCAGCGGGCCGTTATCGGGCGTCGTATCGTCGATCGCCACCACGGTCTGCACGTAGCTGCCGCGGCCGTCGACGTCGCGCCACTCGGGGGTGCCGTAGCGGCGGTGCTCGCTGTCCTGGTGGGGCTCGAACTCCAGCCCGTCGTTGGGGTACTTGGCGTGGAGCTGGTTGAGGAGCTGGACCGCCTGGGAGGAGCCGAGGAGCTGGCCCACGATCGAGGTGAGCCGCGCGTCCCGCCCGCAGGCCAGGAACGACGGCTCGCACCCGCCCGCCCAGACGACCCGCAGCAGCCGCGTGGAGCCGTTCGAGCCGCCGAAGACGAACTGGCTGCCGCCGTGCTCGATCTTGCGCTCCCCCGCCGCCGGATCGGCCGCGGGAAGGCCCGCCGCGATCTCCCGGCCCAGGGCGCGGATCCGCTCCGCGGCCTCGGCCATCTCCTCCACCTCCTCGCGCGAGAAGAGGCTCTCGATGATGAGGTAGCCGTCGTCATGGAAACGACGGAGGTCGGACGGGGACAACTGGTAAATCATAAAGCTGGGTGGGATTGTACAGCATGGTATGTGCAATTTCAAATAGGCCGTCCGGGTTGTAACGTCCGCCGCCCTCGCCACTCTGTACAGGCGAAAGGAGGCATCCCAATGCCTGTAACGCAATCGAATCTGGACTCGCTCTACCGCCCCTTGTGGCTGACCTACGGCTTGGTCCCCCTGCTCGCGGGGCTCGACAAGTTCTTCAACCTGCTCACCGACTGGCCGAAATATCTGAGCCCCTGGATCGCACATCTGCTGCCGGTCTCGGCCCAGACCTTCATGTACGCCGTGGGGGTCATCGAGATCGTGGTCGGCCTGCTGGTGCTCACGCGCTGGACGCGGCTGGGAGCCTGGATCGCCGCCGCCTGGCTGGTGCTCATCGCGCTGAACCTCATCACCCTCGGCCTGTTCGACATCGCGGTCCGGGATCTGGCGATGTCGGTCGGCGCCTACACCCTCGCCCGCCTCGCCGAGATCCGGCAGGAGTCGCCCGCGGCGGTGCCGGCCTCCGCTCTGCGGACGAGCCGGGCGTAGACTGGGGGCCTGACGATGAGCCAGCCAGCCCTCCAACCCGTTGCCGTGCCCACGGCCCTCTCCGACGAGGAGGTCGTGGCGCGCGTGCTGGAAGGGGATACCTCGCTCTTCGAGATCCTGATGCGGCGCTACAACCAGCGGCTCTTCCGGGTGTCCCGCGGCATCCTGGCGGACGACGCCGAGGCCGAGGACGTGGTGCAGGAGGCTTGGCTGCGGGCCTTCCGCGAGCTCAGCCGTTTCCGTGGCGAGGCCCGCTTCTCCACCTGGCTCACCCGCATCGCCAGCTACGAGGCGCTGGCCCGCGCCAGCAAGCGGCGGCGGCTGGTGCCGATTTCGTCCCCCATGACGGGCGGAGGCGACGGCGGCGATCCTCCCGAGCCGCCGGCGGCTACTCCTGGCCCCGAGCGGGACCTGGAGAACCGCGAGCTCCAGGCCCTCCTCCAGCAGGCCGTGGAGGTGCTCCCCGATCCGCTGCGGGCCGTCTTCTGCCTGCGCGAGATCGAGCTCCTCTCGACCGAGGAGACCGCGGACGCCCTCGGCCTCACGCTGGAGAACGTGCGGGTGCGCCTGCACCGGGCCAAGCGGAGCCTGCGGCAGACCCTCGACGAGAGGATCGGACGCGAGGTGCGCCGGCTCTATCTCTTCGACGGCGCCCGCTGCGACCGGATCGTGGAGAGGGTCTTCGCCGCCCTCGACGCTCAGCCCCGGTGATGATGCCGGTGGTGGCGCCGGTGATGACGGCGAACATAGTGCCGCCGGTGGTGGCGGTGATGGGTGGTCGTGTGATGGACCGTCACTCCCGGCAACGGAGGGGGAGGCGGCGGCGCGGGCAGGCCCGGGGGCGCTGGAGGCGCCGGCAGCTGCGGGCTGGCGGACGAGGCCGCGGGAGCGATCCCCGCGCACAGCATGGCGATCAGGACGTATTTTGAAGCTCGCATACGGTCACCTCCTGGAGATATGGCGGGAGCGCGAGGCTCCCGCCACGATGCGAGCTTTGCCAGATGGATGCCAGCTCCGGGACGGGCCGGCGTCAGCGCCTCACCACCCGCACTTCTGCCCCTTGTTCTGCTGGTCGAGCCAGGTCTTCAGGGGCGCGAAGTAGTCGAGGATGGCCGTGGCGTCCATCTGCCGCTGGCCGGTGGCGACCTCCAGGGCGTCGGGCCAGGGGTGGCTGGCGCCCATCTCCAGCATCTTGGCCAGGCGGGCCCCCGCCTCCTTGTTGCCGTAGATCGAGCAGCGGTGCAGCGGGCCCTTGAAGCCGGCCGCCTGGCAGAGGCCGCGGTGAAGCTGGAACTGGAGGATGTCCGCCAGGAAGTAGCGCATGTAGGGGGTGTTGCCCGGCACGTGATACTTCGCGCCCGGATCGAAATCCTTTTCCGAGCGCGCCACCGGCGGCCGGATGCCCTGATACTTCAACCGCAGATCCCACCAGGCCTTGTTGTAGTCGGCGGGCTTGATCTCGCCCGAGAAGACCTCCCAGCGCCACTGATCGATCAGCAGGCCGAACGGCAGGAAGGCGACCTTTTCGAGCGCCCGCTTCATCAGCAGGCCGGTGTCCTTCGATTCGTCGGGCACCTTGTCGAGCAGGCCGACCTCCTTGAGATATTCGGGGGTGATCGAAAGGGCGATCGTATCCCCCACCGCCTCGTGGAAGCCGTCGTTGGCGCTGTCCTGGTAGAGGAACGGCAGCTTGTTGTAGGCGCGCTGATAGAAGTTGTGTCCTTCCTCGTGATGGATGGTGCGGAAGTCGTCGTCCTTGATCTTGAGGCAGGCCTTGACCCGCAGGTCGTCCTTGTAGTCGATGTCCCAGGCGCTGGCGTGGCAGACCACGTCCCGGTCCCGCGGCTCGGTGAGCAGCGAGCGCTCCCAGAAGGTCTGCGGCAGGGGCGGGAAGCCGAGCGAGACGAAGAAATTCTCGGCGTACTTGGCCATCCCCTTCTGGTCGACCTTCTTGGCCTCCAGCAGCTTGGTGAGGTCGAAGCCGGGGTCGGCGTTGGGGGGCGCCAGCACGTCGTAGATCTGGTCCCACTCCTGGGCCCACATGTTGCCCACCACGTGGGCGGGGATGGGCTGGTCGAGCGGCACCACGGCGTCGCCGTACTTCTCGTTCAGCCGCTTGCGGGTGTAGCAGTAGAGGGAGTCGTAGAGCGGCTTGACCTGGTTCCAGAGGCGGTCGAGGTCGGCGGCGAAGGCGTCGGGGGGCATGTCGTACTTGGAGCGCCAGAGGGCCCCGGTGTCCTTGTAGCCCAGCTCGCGGGCCCCCTCGTTGGCGATCTCGACCAGCCGGGCGTAGTCCTGGCGCATGGGCGGCGCGATGGCGTGCCAGCCGAGCCAGACGTCGAGCATCTCCTTGGGGTCGCGGCTGGTGCGCAGGATGTCGTCGAGCTCGGTGAGCGACTTGCACTCCCCCGGCTTGGGGCACCACTTGCCGGCGCCGTACTGGGCGTCGAGCGAGGCGGCGAGCCGGGTGAGCTCGGCGGTCTTCTTGGGATCGCTCGGCGCGGGCAGCACGAGCCCCTGCTTGAGGAGGTTCATCTGGCGCCTCAGGTCGGGAGGAAGCTGGACGTGGTCGAACCGGGCCGCCTCCTTGGCGTAGGCGACGCTCGGCCCGAGCAGCGCCTCGTTGGCCTCCGCGGCGATGATCTGGGTGTCGTCGGTGATGAAGTTCTCCTGCACCCAGCTGGCCCGCTGCCCCTTGATCGACAGGTCGAGCAGCTTCTTCTGGGCCTCGTTGAGGAACTTGCGGGCCTCCTCGACGGTCGGCTGGGCCGCCTTCTTGCCAGCGGCCTTGGCCTTCTGAGGAGCGGCGGAAACGGGGGCTGCCGCGAGGGCCAGCAGGAGCCCCAGACCGGCCAGGAGCGCGGCCGGCCGGCGCAACGGAAGGGACGGATTCTTCATGGGTTCCTCCGCGAACAGGGTGGTCATCGCGGGGAGAGTATAGCGGAGGCGCGGCAGCGGGTAGCTCTGGCGGCCGCAGTGGAGCCCAACCGCCTACCGGCGAGTCGCAGGGGGGCGTCGCTCCTCCGCTCCCGGTGGAGCGGGCCTCAGGTAGACGGTCAGGCAACAGATACAGATCCCAAGCGCGACCAGCGGAAACTTCAATGCCACGGCGGCAGCGACGCCGAAAAGGCATAAAGTCACGATCGATCGGACCCGCATGACCCTGCGCACCCGCCGCGGCGCGTCTTTCCTGTCAATCAGCTCCCAGATCAAACCGATGTACGTCGCATTGACCAGGAAAAAGACCGCGGCATAGAAGGCAACCGGCTGCGGTGCCAGCTCGCTCACGGCCATCCAGGCGGTCGCAAGCGGGAGCAGCGACATGGAAAACAGATGCGCGAAATTGACCCACATCAGCCGGGCGTTCGCCTCCTTCGCATAGCGCATCAGATAATGGTGATTGGTCCAGACGATGGCGATGAAAAGGTAGCTTACCGCATAGCTCAGCCCTGTGGGCCAGAGCAGCAACAGCGCCTTGAAGGTAGGAAACTCCGGTGGTCGCAGCTCCAAAACCAATACCGTGATCAGCACCGCGAATATAGCGTCAGAAAAGAAGCTGAGTCGTTCCGGCGTCGCTCTCTGGAGCATGATCCTAACCATCCCGTGCGAGGTCGGGCATTAAAATGATTTTGCCGGAAAGCCCTCCGGCCTCCTGCATCTGGTGCGCTCGAGCGGCCGCCGCGAGCGGCAGGATCTCCTGAATTCTGGCCTTCAATGTTTTACGAGCCATCCAGGCATTGATCTGCCGGGCGTAAGCCTGCAAATCGCTCACACTGGTGCCGGTCACAGTAAAACCATGGAGAGAACAGTTGCGGAGATAGAACGGCCGGACCGGAAAAGGGGAAGGCTTTTCCTGGCCCGCGACAACGACAAGGCGCCCATGCTGGGCCATGAGAGGAATCGTCCGCTCCAGATCGAGCGCGGAGGTTGCTTCCCAAAAAATATCGAGGCCCGCGGGAGCGAAGCCGCGTATGGCCTGCTCCACGTCCTCTCGAGGATAGATCACCACAAGGTCGGCTCCATTCTCGCGGCACATCCAGGCCTTTTCTTCATTTCCGGCCGTCACTCCAACCCGAGCGCCGGAAGCCTTGGCGATCTGGAGCACAGCCAGGCCGACGCTGCCGGAGCCGCCGTTGATGAACAGCGTGTCGCCCGCCGCCAACCGCGCCTTGGAGAAAAGCCCGATGACCGCGGTAAGCGCCGAATGCACGACGGCAACGGCTTCTTGCGGATCAACGCCGACCGGTAAGTGATAGAGCCTCTCCTCGGGTACCGCTAAATACTCGGCGAAAGTCCCTTGCTGCCCGTCAATTCCCAGGCAATTCGACCAGACGGCCTCACCAACATGAAACCGCCGTGCTTTGCCACCCACAGCCTCCACCGTTCCGGCCATATCCCGGCCGATGATGAAGGGCGAGGGCATCTCGATCGGATAGGCACCGCTGCGAATGTAAGTGTCCACATGGTTCACGGTGACGGCGCCGACGCGCACCAACACCGCGCCGTCCTGCAGCGTCGGCAAGGGGAGCTCCCCGACCTGGATGTTGGCTGCCGGCCCTGGCTGATCGATATAGGCTGCCTTCATGCCCGGATCATATCGGAGGAACGGCGGGGGGATACAGACTCCCAGATGCTAAACACCGGCCTCCAATAAAGGCAGATAATCGACACCCGTTACCGCGATAGACTTGACAAAGGTGAATCCACACGCTAGACTCCCCGAATATCGGCGGCGACCGGCCGGGCCGTCATGGCAACCACCTGAACCGACGTTCTGGTAAGGAGATGCACATGACCTCGAAATCGTTGAAGAGGCTCCCCGTGCTGCTCGCCATCCTGGCGTTTTCCATTTCTCTGCACCCCCAGACAGCCTCGGCCTCGGGCTGCAACATGACTTGTTGGCAGAACAACTGTCAGCCGATCTACTTCGACTGTATCGACAGTGGAGGCCTCCCTTCCGCCTGCTGCCAGCACGCCCAGGAGTGCAACGACTGGATCTGCGGCACCGACTGCCCGCGCTTCTGCTGAGCCTGGACCGGAGAGAAGAACGGAGCGGCGGCCAGGACGATGAAGACGTCGTCCTGGCCGCTGTTCCCGTGCTCTTTGGACAGCACCTGGCCGCCACGGGTCAAGCGACCTCTCTCGCCAAAACGAGCCGGCGTCCGTCGCCGGGTCAAGCCTGAACACGTACTTTATCCCGGCGGCGCGCCCCCGGCTACAAGGGCGAGCGAGGGCGCCACCTCCGGGTGATCCTTCTCGTTGGCGAAGCCCATGGCCCGAGGGCGACTCCCTGGCACCTCTCCTCCCGAGCGGCGGGCAGGCGCCCATCCTGGCGCCCTGTTGTAGTGTCCTCTGCTCCCGGACCGGGCCCCATCAGGGAGGGAAAGCCGGCTCACTCCTACCAAGACCCGTGTCCGTGGATACAACCGGAGCACGAGCCGAGTCATCGCGGCATTACTTGGATCACCTCTTTACGAATCGCGTGGCACCCATTCCGCACTAAACCGCCGCTGTGCCCCCAGGATCTATCACGGTAGGACAGAGCGGGGGAGCAGTTTCACGGGACCCCGAGGTGGCCGTTGCAGCTCTTGACATCTTGCACATGCGCCGTGACGCACAATGGAAGGAGAGATTCTATGTCCCTGATTTGCACAACCGTAACAACGTGGTTGACGAAGGACGTATTGCAGCCCGTCAATACCTGGGCCACCCAACAGCAAGAGAAATGTGACAAGCTACCTTGGTGGAATCCTGCGAAATGGTTCTGTTATCTTGTAACTATAACCGTGCAGGTGGTCGTCTGGGTCACTACCAAGATTCTGGTCCCGATCACGCAGACGATCTGCAATGTCGTCACAGGCATCATAGGTCTATTTCTATTGATCTGGGCTGCCGCAGTTGACGCTGTCTGCCAGAAGTGTAACCTCACTAGCTGGGTGAAGCACTGGTTTGTCACACCCACCAAGATCACTCTCATCAGTACGAGCCCCTCACCCACAGGCAAGACCACCTACATATTTTCTTGCAATTGCAGTCCCACGAATAAACCCAGAGCCGTTGTCGAGGCTTCCAACGATCAAGAGGCCGCTCAGTTGGCAATTGCTGAGTGCCAAAATCTGTGCTGAGTCCTTGAGCAGGAACGACAATGAGTGATGCGAAGGTCTTTGAGATCTGCGACCTGCCATCGCTTCAAGCGTGGCAGCGGCAATTATTGGCTCGGGGTTGGCGGCGGGGCGCTGCCCCTGAGATCCTTCTTCAGCTGAAGGAGCTTTCGAGCGAACAAAACCAGAAGCTGACCACCCTTCTCAATCAGTACCAGCGTGAGTGTGGCTGTACCTTGGGCAGCTACTTGTCCATGGCCGCAGCACTGATCATGCTGGCATTCTATGCTTTTGGCCGCGGTTCCGGATCTTGGCTTTCGCACATCGCGGTCTTCGCGTGTGGGACCCTGGCCGCAGGGTTGGTTGGCAAACTGCTCGGGTTGGCTTGGGCAAAGTGGAGGGTGATCAATATTGGCAGGAGGATGTATAATCTCGTGATCCGACAGCAGGAGGAAAGGGCGAACGATGAATCTTGGCGAGCTGCTCAGGCTATGGGCCGCGATGATTCACAGTGACGGCGCCGACGCGCACCAACACCGGGTCGTCCTGCAGCGTCGGCAAGGGGAGCTCCCCGACCTGGATATTGGCTGCCGGCCCTGGCTGATCGATACAGGCTGCTTGCATGCTCGGATCATCTTCCTCGCAGATCGCCGGCTTCCTGCTGTGGGCCTCTCATCCTCGACAGAGAGGCGCCTGTCGCGGCTCCGGCCGACGAGCGTCTGCCGAGCGGCAGGGCTATGCAGGCGGGCCGATGACGCGCAGGCCGATTGTCTGCGTGCGTGCCGCCAGTAGCCTGAGCGGCGCGTGCACGGCCGAAGGCACCCGTTCTCTGAGCGAATCATCGTCCAGGTGGACGGTGTGTGACCATCCGGACGTACCGGCCGCGGGCTTCTTGATGTTGATGTACTGCGATTCGGACCAGTAGATGTCCGGCACAGTGGCGACCCGCAAGTAGTTGTCCGGCAGCAGCGTGTCGGTCGTATACGCGAGCTCGACGATACGCGGGACGTCGGAGGGCCAGAGCCCGTCGGCGATCTTCCCGGGATCCGA
>JAICSG010000409.1 GCA_025937035.1 Thermoanaerobaculia bacterium
CGAGAGGGCGGCCGAGCAGCTCCGCCGCGATCTCGGCGGTATCGAGGGGGTCCTCGTGGAGCCCAAGCGCTTCGCCATCTCCATCCACTTCCGCCTGGCGGACGAGAGCCGGCTGCCGGAGATCGAGCGCACCGTGGACGCCGCCGCCGCGGCCGAGCCCGGCCTGCGCAAGGCCCACGGCAAGAAGCTGTTCGAATTGCGACCCGACCTCGAATGGGACAAGGGCAAGGCCCTCCTCTGGCTCCTCGCGGCTCTGGACCTCGACTACACCGGCACCCTCCCCTTCTACATCGGCGACGACCTCACCGACGAGGACGCCTTCCGCGCCCTCCAGGGCCGGGGGATCGGTATCCTCGTGGCGTCCGAGCCCCGCGAGACGGCGGCGGAGTACCAGCTCCGGGATACGGAGGAGGTGCGGGAGCTGCTGGAACGGCTGGAAGGCGTTTAGGCCTCGCTCCCCTTCTCCTGGGCTCTTTTCAGGAAATCTAGCAGAGCAGGGATATCCTCTCGAGCCGCCTGCCAGATCTCCCCGGGATCCATGCTTTCGTAGTGATGGATCAGCTTATCCCGCATCCGCATGATGTCCGACCAGGGAATCTCGGGGTGCCGGTCCCGGAAGCCGGATGAGAGCCGTTTCGTGGCTTCTCCGAGGATCAGGATCTGAAGGATGACGGCCGATTGGGTCTTGAGGTCCTGGGCAAAGCTCTCGAAGGATTGATCTCCAATAAACTCCAGGACCCGTTGAGACGCCACGGTCAGGTCCAGAAGCGTCGCCCGATCCCGGTCAAGCGGCATAGAGGGGGCGAGCGGTGCTCAGGATCTCCTGGCGGCGAATCCAGTTGGGGCTCCGCTCCACCGCCGAGCGGGTAACCAGATCCACCTCGCGGCCAAGGATCTCGCCGAGCTCCCGCTCCATCCTGGAATGGTCGAAGAGACTCCACCGAGCCTCAGGAGCAAAACGGACAAGGAGGTCGATATCGCTGTCCGGCCGGAAGTCATCCCGGAGAACAGACCCGAAGACCGAGAGCTCGATGATCCGCCAACGCCGGCAGAAATCCTCGACCTCGCGGAGAGGCCAGGCGAACGATCGGGAGAGTGAGCCCGTCTCAGGCATGCCGTCATTATAGACACCTTGCCCGGAACGGCTGGCCTGAGCCCTCTGCTAAGATCCCGCCGCCCCGCGAAGGGCCCGATCCAGGAGACCGCCTTGAACGATCCCAAAGCCGTGCTGACCGCGCTGGAGAACGCGCCGGCGATCCTCGTGCCATTGATCCGCGACGTGCCGTCCGCCTGGTGCAAGCGCCGGCCTCTGCCTCACAAATGGTCGGCCCACGAGCACTTCTGCCACGTCGCCTCCCTGGAGCCGCGGTTCCGGGGCCGGCTGGAGAAGATGCTGGCCGAGGACAACCCTGAGCTCGAGCCCTTCTACCCCGCACCGTAGGACGAGGGCGGGGGCTTGTTGACGGTGGATCTCGACGAGGCGATCGAACGCTTCGTCCGCGAGCGGGGGGAGCTCGTGGCCCGCCTGCGCGATCTCCCCCCGGAAGCCTGGGAGCGCCAGGGGCGGCATCCCGAATACGCGCTCTACACCGTCTTCGGGCTGGCCCGGCACATCGTCCTGCACGACCTGCTGCACGGCTACCGGATCGAGGATTCCCTGCGGCGCCAGGAGTGGCCCGAGCAGGAGGCGCCGCCCCATGTGGAGCCGCCGCACGTGGAGCCCGAGGAGCCCACGGTCCAGGCCCTCATCCCCGGCTCGCTGGCTCGCATGAAGGTGGGGGAGATCAACCTCCTGGGCCCCTTCCAGGTGCCGGGTCTGGCGCCGCGGCCGATCCGGGTCTATCTCCCGAAGAATTACAACCCGGCCGAGCCCCACTTCGGCCTCTACATGTTCGACGGCCAGAACGTCTTCGACGACCTCCCCTCCTTCTCCGGCGGCTGGTACATCCATGAAGCGGTCGAGGGGCTCGCGAAATCGAAGCGACCGGTGCCGGTGGTGATCGGCATCGAGCACGGCGGGCCGGGGAGAAACCTGGAGCTCTCCCCTTTCCCCTTCGAGGCCGAGCCGGGGCAGATCGAGATCCTGCTCGATTGGGTGACCCGGCACCTGATGCCGGCCCTCACCGCGGAGCTCAACCTGGTGCCGCCGCCGCTGGGAGCGGTGATCGGCGGCTCCTCGATGGGGGGGCTCGCCGCCTTCTGGTCGCACTTCCACCATCCGGAGTCGTTCGGCGGGGCGCTGGTGATGTCCCCCTCCTTCTGGGTGGCGAGCCAGGCGATCTTCGTGGACATCGCGGCCCAGCCCACCCCCGAGGTCTCGCGCATCTATCTCGACGCCGGAGCCCGGGAAGACAAGGGAAAAGTGGTCGAAGCCATCCAGAGGATGACCGAGCACCTCGTCGAGCGCGGCTACGACTCCGACCGCCTGATGTGGCGCGCCGACCCCCGCGGCACCCACAGCGAGGCCGCCTGGAGACGGCGGCTGCCGGCGGCGTTGCGGTTCATGTACCGGCGGGGGTGAGCCCCACTCCCCCGCCTCAAGCGCTCGCGGAGAGACAGTTGGCGTGCCCGCAACAGCCGGATGAGCCTCCGGGGCTGGTTTCGAGCAGGATCGGCTTCAGCCCCGTAATTGGATTCGTCAGCAGGCTCGTAAAGACCTCGAAGTCGCCCAAGGCGCGCGGACCGTCGGCCGGGTCCATGCCGATGAAACGATCGATCTCCATGTTCGAGATCCCGATCTCGATGTCGGATCCGTCTTTGGAGACCAGGACCAGCTTGCTCGTCTCCATCCTGCCGTTGCGCATCGTCTTCATACGGATCTCGACATTCTCCTGACAGTACACCTCCAGCCCGAAGGCGGTCCCCACCCGCCGGTTGAACGACGAGATTCCGGGACCGACGATGGTGCATGGAGAGTTGGTCAGCTCTCGCGTCTTGAGAGATCCCTGATTCAGCGTGACGCGGGCCAGGGTGGGCTGGTTCGAGGCGGGATCGGTTTTGCGAATGCGGGGATTCAGTGGGTTGCCTGGAAAGACGTCGTCCAGAGTCACCATCCACCAGAGAGTCTCCAATGCAGTCCCGGTAGGGGGAACAGCGGAAGGTGGCGGTGCCGAGGTCACGAGATTCAAAGTCGGCTTCTCGGGGTCCGGGTCCGGGTTGACGTCAGGATGGATCGTCACGTCATCTCCGTTGAGCAGGCAGACCCCTTTGGTCATTCTTCCGCTGTCATCGGGCAGATAGTGAAAATTCGCTTTCCGGGTGCTCGCGGGGCTCCAGTTTTTCAGGTTGAACTCCAGTAGCGGGAAGTGCTGATCGAGAACCTCAGCCTGCCCATTGACCACGCGCGAGAGCGGTCTCGCCCGGGTGAGCCGCTGCAAAAGGACCGACGCTTTGGTGGGCAGGGTCGGGCCTCGGAGCGGGAAGTTGAAGTCAAAGAGACAGAGACCGGAAAACGTGACGCGCAGTTGCGGCTGAGCCATGACCTTGTCTCCTTGTCGACTTTAGAAACCGTTCTTGGCGCTGGCGCCGATCACCTCGAACGCGGCCCAGGCGCGCGGCGACCGGTCGGCGGCATCTTTTCCCTGAAGCATCCCGAGCTCGGCCTCCCGTAAGGCATCCACCGGGTCGGCTCCATCCCAGAGACGGCGATGGAACGCATCCAGGAGATCCGCGGTGGGCCGGTCGTCCACGCTCCAGAGGCTTGCCACGACCGTGGGTGCTCCCGCGGCGAGAAACGCCCGGGCGAGGCTCGTCACCCCTTCACTTCCGGGCACGTATTGATTTCCCGTTTCGCAGGCGGCGAGGACGACGAGACGGGTGCGGCCGAGATGGAGCCCATAGATCTCGCGCGCGGTGAGGGCCCCGGAATCGCCGTCCGGCCCGGGCGCGAGGACGAGCACCGACAGCAGGGTGTTCTGAGGATCGACCACGGCGTGGCCGGAGAAATGGATCCAATCCGCTTCCGGAGCCCGCGCCAGGAAAGCGGCCTTGGAAGCGTCTTTCCCCAGAAGCAGGGGGGAGCCGGTCTGCGCTGCCAGCCGGCGGGCTTCGGCGGCGGCATCCGGCAGCGAAGGGAGAACGAACCGGCTGTAATCGATCGCCGGCTCTCCGACCACCAGCCCGGGAGAATGAAACGTCCGGCGCACGCCCGGCCCCCGCTCCACAGCGTTGACATACAGGGTGGCGCTGGGCGCGAACGCGAGCGGATGGTTTTCGATCAGGAACCGGACCGCCGAGCGGTCCTTCAGAGCCGCGAACGGCACCCGGTGCAGGACCTTGTCGGGAATGAAAACGATTCTCTCTCCAGGCGGTACGCTGTCCAGCCAGGGGCGGACGAGCAGATCGAAAAGACCCGCCGCGGTGTCACCCCAGGCCGGGCTGTCGAATTTCTGGAGGCGCGCCACCGCGGCCTCCAGATCGTCCCGCCGGATGCTCCGCTGGAAGAGACGTGCTCTCCCGCCGTTTCCGCGCAGGCACCAGATCAGGACCCGGTCTTCGAGAACCGAGAATTGCACCAGGGTCACCTGATCAGGAATCCTGCGGAGAATCTCCGCCAGCGGGAGGGGCTGCGGCTCGGCCGCGAGAAGCTGGCCGCGCTCGCTGAAGCCCCCGGTCCAGAGCGTGGATGCGCTCGGCATCTTCAAATGCCCCTCCTACAACCCCGCCGCCATGGCGCAGTCGATCGATGCCCTGGGCTGCGATGGGGACGGCACGCCGGGCAGCGGCGGGTCA
>JAICSG010001127.1 GCA_025937035.1 Thermoanaerobaculia bacterium
AGATCGCCGCCCGCAATTTCGCCGACGAGAGCCGCTACAACCTCCTCCCCGAGATCGCCCGCCGGCTCGGCCTGGACACCCGGCGGGAGGAGAGCCTCTGGCGGGACCGCGCCCTGGTGGAGCTCAACGTGGCGGTGATTCACTCGTTCCGGCGGGCCGGCGTGAGGATGATCGACCACCACACCGTCTCACGGCACTTCGTGGAGTTCGAGGAGAGGGAGATCCGGCAGGGGCGCCGGGCCTACGCCGACTGGGCCTGGATCGTGCCGCCGCTCTCCGGCTCGACGACCCCGCTGTTCCACCGCCCTTATGAGAACGTGGAGCTGAAGCCGAACTTCTTCTACCAGCCGGTCCCCTGGCAGACGGAGGGGGCGCACCCTTCCGGCTGCCCCTACGCCGCCGCCCCCAGCCCCCGGGTGATGGTGCGCCGCAGCCGCTCGGCGTAGCGCTCCATCTCGGAGCGCATGCCTGCCGCCTCGGCAGGGACCGTGGGCTCCAGGGCCTCGGCGGCCAGGGTGTGGCGGCCGGTCTGGAAGGCGAGGTAGGCTACCGTGTAGAAGTCGAGCTGGACCCGCTCCGCCCGCGGGGTGCCGCTCCGGCGGGCCACGGCGTCCGCCAGCAGGTCGAGCTCGGGCTCGGATAGGCCGAGCTCCACCGCCGCGCCGGCCAGATCCCAGGCAATATCCTGCGGTCCCACCAGGTCGTTGGCCCGGTGGTGGTCGAGGGCATCGGCCTTGAGGAGCTTCCCCTCGGGGGTGACCAGCCACTCCCAGGCGTGCATCTTGTTGTCAGTGTGGACGGGCCGCTCCAGGCGGGCGATCTCGGCCAGCCGGCCGCGCCAGTCCCGCACCACCTCGGCGGAGACCGGCCCCAGCGCCCGCTTGGTGTTGTGGACCAGCATCTCGAAGAGCTTGTGGGGGGTGGCCCCCCGCTCCTCGGGCGCGGCCGGGAAGCGCGATGCCCGGAAGGCGAGGTAGGAGGCCACGGCATCCAGCAGGGTCAGGGGATCCACCTCGGGAGCAAGCGGCAGCGGGCGAACGTCTTCCAGCCAGGGGCCCACCAGAAAGCCATGGCGCAGGCCGGTCACCGGCGGGATCAGCTGGGCGTTTCCCAGGGCCTGTGCCAGCCCCAGCTTCTCCCTCCCATAACGGCCGAGGCCGACGAACTTGAGCAGCCAGCGCCGTCCCCCCGCGGTCAGCAGGTATTTGCGCCGCTCCCCCTGGACGTCCGCCGTCGGCCAGAGCGAGCGGTCGGGGAAGAGCCGCTCCCGCCAGCGGCCGGCGCTCAGGTCCTCCAGCGGCTCCTCCGGCTCGCCGGTGAGGTCCTTCACCCAGGATTGCAAGGGCCAGCGGGCCTGGGGGGAGGCGAAGAGGCCCTCGAATTCCACCACCTCCCGGTGCGCCCGCTCCCAGCGCGCCCGGTGGCGCTCGCTGGCGTAGGGGCCGAGCCCGCCGCGATGGCTGGGGAAGAAGGAGATCGCCTCCGGCGCCACCCCGCGGTCCTCAAGCCAGTCGGCCACGCAGCCGAAGGAGCTCCCCGAGAGCCCCGGCCCCTCGTCCACCACGGCGTAGCGGGGCCGGGGGCCGTCCTCCTCGCCGAGCAGCTCGCGGCCGAGCCACTGGCCGACGGCCACCTGGCGCGAGAAGGGGTGCCCCTCCGGCCGCACGCTGGCGACCGCGGCCTCCTCCCCCGCCACCGCCGCCACCGCAGCGGCCAGCCCCGTGCCGATGCTACGGATGCCGATCACCTTGAGCGGCCCCTCCCCGGCCTGGCGCAGAGCGTTTTCGGCGGCGCAGAAG
>JAICSG010000265.1 GCA_025937035.1 Thermoanaerobaculia bacterium
CCCCCCCGGCCGGGCCGCCCCCCCCCCCCGCCCCTACGAAACCTTGACCTAGTGAAGACGGGAGAAGGCCAAGGGGAGGAATTTACGCCGGCTGGAACGCCGGCAGCCGCGCCACGTCGGCCTCGCGCAGGCTGGTCAGCACCACCTGCCGGTCCTTCTCCTTCAGGCGGCCGGCCTGGAAGGGGATGAGGACGTGCAGGGGCTCGACCCGGCCGGAGCCCCCCTCGCGGCCGTCGTCGGCCCGGGGGACGGCGCCGGTGAAGTCCGCCGCGTGCTGGGTGGCGCCGGTGTTGAATTCGGCCGTGCGCTCGCTCTCGCCCACCGTGGGGTCGGCGTCGGCCAGCGGCCGGGCGCCGGGGCGGTAGGGGTCGGATTCGTAGCGGCCGGCGGTGATCCGTTCCTCGCCGCCGGGGGTGTCGACGTCCTGCTGGAGCGCCGTCTGGTCGAGCTCCACGGCGAAGAAGCGGGACTCGTCGTCCTGTGGATCGGCCAGCAGGAAGCGCACCTGGCCGACCTTCCGGCCGTCGGCGCCGACCACGGTCCAGCCGCGGACGTCCGGATGACGCACCTCGCGCAGGGAAGCCCAGCGGCCCGTCTCGTTCACCTCGTGCTCCTTCCTCGCCTCAGGCGTACTGGCGCAGCTTCGGCGGGATGTTGTCCCACTGCGTGTCGGCCGCCGCCGCTCCCGTGCGGTGGACGGGAACCGTTGCACGCCGGTGCGCCGCGGTCGCGGCCGCCAGGATCACCAGCACCAACAGGACGAGCCCCACGACCCAGGGCAGCACGTTGACGCGCCGCTTCGGCTCAATCTTGATCTCGGCCACGACGTCTCTCCTTGCCTCCACCGGGGAGGGGTACCGGCCCGGATGCCGGCCCATGAGGCGATTCTGGTGGGAGAGTCAAGGCCGGCATCCGGGCACCGATGCATCATCTCCGCCTCACGGCGGAGCACTTCTGCAAAGGCCTTGCCTGGATCGAGGAGAAACAGCGGCCGGGCTCGCGCGTATACAGTCCGGACGCGCAAAGGAGAGCAAGATGAAAACCGTGATCTCGCGGGCGGTCCTCCTGGGCCTCCTGATCCTGACGCTCGCCGGGGCCGCTATTGCCCAGACGACTGCCCAGACAGCCGGGCAGACGCCGGCCCCCGCACCCGCCACAACCCCCCATTTCGATCCGCAGGCGGCCACGGAGGCCTACCTCGCCCGCATGACCCCGGAGCAGAAGGCCCGCTCGGACGCCTACTTCGAGGGGGGCTACTGGCTCATCCTCTGGGGCTTCCTCTACGGGCTCGGCGTCGCCTGGCTCCTCCTGGGATCGCGGCTCTCGGCCCGCATGCGCGACCTCGCCGAGCGGATGACCCGCTTCCGGTGGCTCCAGACCTCCCTCTACGCCGTGCAGTACATCCTCGTGACCTTCGTGCTGAGCTATCCGCTCTCGGTCTACGCCGACTTCTTCCGCGAGCACCGGTACGGCCTCTCCAGCCAGAGCTTCGGCGGCTGGATGGGGGACCAGCTCAAGGGGGTCGCCATCGCCCTGGTGCTGGCCGGCTGCCTCGCGCTGCCGCTCCTCTATTGGGTGCTCCGCAAGGCGCCGCGCACCTGGTGGCTGTGGGGGGCGGTGGTGGCCCTGCTCCTCCTGGTGCTGGGCATCGCCGTGGCGCCGGTGTTCATCGAGCCGATTTTCAACAAGTACACCGAGCTCCAGGACCCGGCGCTGCGCGGGCCGATCCTGTCGCTGGCGCGGGCCAACGGCATCCCCACGGACCACGTCTACGTGTTCGACGCCTCGAAGCAGACCAACCGGATGAGCGCCAACGTGGCGGGCCTCTTCGGCACCACCCGCATCGCGCTCAACGACAACCTGCTCCGGCGCGCCTCCTCGCGGGGGGAGATCGAGGCGGTCATGGGGCACGAGATGGGCCACTACGTGCTCCACCACGTGAGCAAGAGCATCCTCTTCTTCGCGGTGGTGCTGGTGATCGGCTTCGCCTTCCTGCGCTGGGGCTTCGACCGCGCCACGGCCCGCTGGGGGGAGCGCTGGGGAGTCCGCGGCGTGGCCGATCCCGCCGGGCTGCCGCTGCTGGCCGCCCTGTTCTCGATCTACTTCTTCGTGCTGACGCCGGTGCTCAACACCTACATCCGGACCCAGGAGGCGGAGGCGGACATCTTCGGCCTCAACGCCGCCCGCCAGCCGGACGGCATGGCCGAGGCCGCGCTGCACCTGGGCGAGTACCGCAAGATGTCTCCGGGGCCGGTGGAGGAGTGGATGTTCTTCGACCACCCGAGCGGGCGGAACCGGATTCTGATGTCGATGCGGTGGAAGGCGGAGCATCTGGGGGATCTGAAGCCGTAATCGATACAATCCGCCCCATGCTCCGCCTCCACATCGGCAGCGGCAACGTGCGCCTCCCGGGCTGGACCAACGTCGACGCGCAACGGCTGCCGGGGGTGGACGTGGTGGCGGACGTGACGCGGGGGCTCGACTTCGCGGGCGCCGAGGCGGTCTTCTCCGAGCACTTCCTGGAGCACCTGGCGGTAGACGACGCATTGCGGTTCCTCCTGGAGGTCCACCGGGTGCTGGCGGACGGGGGGTGGGTGCGGCTCACCACCCCCAACCTCGACTGGGTCTGGCTCACCCACTACCGGCTGGACGGAGAGGCGGCGGAAAAGCGGGAGGCGGCGCTGGCGATCAACCGCGCCTTCCGGGGGTGGCGCCACCAGTTCCTCTGGAACCGCGAGATGCTGGCCGAGGCGCTCGCCGCCTGCGGCTTCGAGGAGGTCCGCTGGTGCCGCCGGGGGGAGAGCGAGCTCCCCTTCTTCCGCGATCTCGAGCGCCACGACACCTACGGCGACAGCGAGGAGATGCCGCACATCCTGATCGTCGAGGCCCGCAAGGGGGAGCCCCGGCCGGACCGCCTGCGCGAGCTGCGGGCGGCGGTGCAGGCGGGGTTTCTCGATCACATGAAGGATTGAGCCGCGAGCTGGCTGCCGGTCCATCGGCTCACCAGAGCCAGAGGCCGGGTCACCGGAACCTCCGGCCGGCTCACCGGGGCCAGAGGCCGGCTCACCGGGGCCAGAGGCCGGCTCACCGGGGCCAGAGGCCGGCTCACCGGGGCCAGAGGCCAACTCAGCGGAGCCCACGGCCGGCTCACCGGAGCCGATCAACTTCCCCGCGGGGACAGAGGTGACTTCTGGGGAACCTGCCGCAGGTTCTGTGGAATCTGCCGGAAGCCCTGGTGATCTCGCCGGAGGCTCTGCGGAACCTGCCGGAAGCCCTGGTGATTCCACCGCGGGTTCTGGTGATCCCGTCTCCGGCTCCGGTGATTCGGCCTCCGTCTCTGGTGAGCCGATGAATCGCCCGGCCTTGATGTCCGGGCTTACAGCCAATACCCCCGTGCGACCTGCTCGTACACCGCCACCTGCCATCTCTGCCAATCCTCGTCCCGCCCGAGCTCCCCGGCCAGCAGGGCCGCCACGCGAGGGGCGATCTCCACGCTGGCGCGGGCATCGAGCAGCAGGGAGCGGGTGCGGCGGGCGAGGACGTCCTCGACGGTGCGCGCCATCTCATGGCGGGCGGCCCAGACCACCTCGCAGACGCGGTAGGGGAGGTTGAGGTGGAGGGGCTCGTCCCAGCCGGGGCGCTCGGCGGCGAGGCGGGCGACAGCGGGAGCGTCCGCGCCGTAGCCGGACCACTCGCGGAGCGGCCCCTCCTCGGCCCAGCCGTGGAGGTGGAGCTCGGCCGTGCGCGAGGGGCGCTCGTCGAGGCCGGCCACCATCGCGGCGTGATCGACCGTGTCCTCGCCCATCCGGCGGTAGGTCGTCCACTTGCCGCCGGCCAGCGTGACCAGCCCGGAGGGGGAGACGAGCAGGGTGTGATCGCGCGACAGGGCGGCCGTCTTCGCCGCCGCGCGGTTGCCGCGCACCAGGGGGCGCAGGCCGGCGAAGATCGAGAGGACGTCCTCGCGGCCGGGGTCCTGGGTCAGGTAGCGCGCCGCGTGCTGGAGCAGGAATTCGACCTCCTCGGGCAGCGGGCGGGGCTCCAGGGCGGGCTCGGCCACGGGGGTGTCGGTCGTCCCCACCACCACCCGGTCGTGCCAGGGGACGGCGAAGAGCACCCGGCCGTCGTCCGTGTGGGGGACCAGGATGGCGCTCTCGCCCGGCTGGAAGCGGCGGTCGAGCACCAGATGGACCCCCTGGCTGGGGGCCAGCAGCGGCGGGCTCGACGGATCGTCCATCCGCCGCAGGCCGTCAGCGAAGATGCCGGTGGCGTTGACCACCACCTTGGCGCGGACCTCGGCCTCCTGTCCCGTCTCCTCGTCACGCACCCGCGCGCCGCGCACCAGCTCGGTCTCCTTGATCAGTCCGATGGCGGAGACGTAGTTGACCGCCACGCCTCCGAGATCGGCGAGGGTGAGGGCCAGGGTGGCGGCGAGCCGGGCGTCGTCGAACTGGGCGTCCTGGTAGACCACGCCGCCGCGCAGTCCCTCGGGCTCCAGGGTGGGGATCTGGTCGAGGGTCTCCTCGCGCGAGAGGTGGTGGGAGGGCTTGAGGCCCATGCGGCCGGCCAGCAGGTCGTAGAGCTTGAGGCCGGCGCCGTAGTAGGGGGCCTCCCACCAGTCGTAGTTGGGGACGATGAAGGGGAGGTCGCGCACGAGATGAGGGGCGTTGCGCAGCAGCCGGCCGCGCTCGCGCAGGGCCTCCAGCACCAGCGCCACGTTCCCCCGCTGGAGATAGCGCACGCCGCCGTGGACCAGCTTGGTGCTCCGGCTGGAGGTCGCCTTGGCGAAGTCGTGCCCCTCGATGAGGGCCGCTCGATAGCCGCGCGAGGCCGCCTCCACCGCCGTGCCGAGGCCGCTCGCGCCTCCCCCCACGACCAGGACGTCCCACGGCTGCTCGCCGGGGTCGAGCAGCCGGGCGAGCATGTCGGGGCGATTCAAGCCTCCCACCCCTTGGCCCGCTCGACCGCCCGGCTCCAGCGCGCCCGCAGGGCGGCGGCCCGATCGCGGCTCAAGGCGGGCTCGAAGGTGCGCTCGACCTGCCAGTGGGCGGCGATGTCTTCGGTGTCCTTCCAGACCCCGGTGGCGAGGCCGGCGAGGTAGGCGGCGCCGAGGGCGGTGGTCTCCTGGACCCGCGGGCGGACCACCGGCACGCCGGCAAGATCGGCCTGGAGCTGCATCAGGAGATCGTTGGCCGCCGCGCCGCCGTCCACCCGCAGCTCGGCCACGGGGACGCCCGAGTCGGCCTCCATGGCCGCCAGCACGTCCGTCACCTGGAACGCGATCCCTTCGAGCGCGGCCCGGGCGAGATGGCCGGCGGTGGTGCCGCGGGTGATCCCCACCAGGGCGCCGCGGGCGTAGGCGTCCCAGTGCGGCGCGCCGAGGCCGGTGAAGGCGGGCACCAGCACCACGCCCCCGGAGTCCGGCACGCTCGCCGCCAGGGCCTCGATCTCGGCGGCGGAGCGGATCAGCCCCAGGCCGTCGCGCAGCCACTGCACCACCGCCCCGGCCACGAAGACGCTCCCCTCCAGGGCATACGTGGATCGCCCTCCGAGCCGCCAGGCCGGCGTGGTGAGCAGCTCGTGGCGGGAGGCGACCGGCGCGGCGCCGGTGTTCATCAGCAGGAAGCAGCCGGTGCCGTAGGTGTTCTTGACCATCCCGGGCCGCAGACAGGCCTGCCCGAAGAGGGCCGCCTGCTGGTCCCCCGCCACCCCGGCGAGAGGGACGGCGGCGCCGAGCAGCTCCGGCGCCGTCTCGGCGTAGACCTCGCTCGACGAGCGGACCTCGGGGAGGATCGAGCGCGGGATGCCCAGAATTTCGAGGAGCTCGCCGTCCCACGCCTCCCGGCGGAGATCCCAGAGCAGGGTGCGCGAGGCGTTGGTGACGTCGGTGGCGTGGAGGGCGCCGCCGGTGAGCTTCCAGATCAGCCAGGAGTCGACGGTGCCGAAGGCGAGCCGGCCGGCGGATTCGCGGACGCCCGGGACGTTGTCCAGGAGCCAGGCGAGCTTGGTGCCCGAGAAATAGGGGTC
>JAICSG010000741.1 GCA_025937035.1 Thermoanaerobaculia bacterium
ATCGGTCTCCAGTCCCCTCGCGCCGCCCGGTGGAAGGTCAGCGGGATAGCGGCGGCCGCCCAGGGCCGGTAGAGCATGTAGCGGAGGGTCTGCGCCACGCCGTTCCGCGTCAGCCGGACCTTCAGTGGCTTGCCCGTTTCGATGTCGGTCAGGGTGACGGCCGCGGGAGCCTTTTCCGCCCGGCGGAGCACGGCGGCGACCTCGGCGCGAAGCCTGGGGAAGGCGGAACGGCAGGCCGGGTCCCCCTCGCACTCGGCGATCAGGCCGTCCAGAGCCCGCTGGGCATATTGGGCCATGAGGAGAGGGCCCCGTTCGTCCGGGGGCACGACCGACGCGACGATGGCTGTGCGGACCTTGTCCGGATGCCGGCGCAGGTAGATCAGCACCGACCGGCTGCCGCCGGAGCCGCCATAGAGATTGATCTTGTCGTAGCCGAGGGCGGCCCTCACCTCGTCGACGTCGTCGACGCTGGAGTCGTTGTTGTACTGGCTGAGGTCGGCGGTCCGGGCCAGGCGCTCGGCGCAGGCCTTCGCCCGGTCCGGCGGGAGATAGTGGTCCATGGCTGCCTGGAGCCCGGCGCTCCCCTTCATCTCGGGGCAGAAGAGCCCGGCCGATCCGCCGGTCCCCCGCAAGTCGACGAGCAGGAGGTCCCGCCGCTTGAGAAGGGCTCCGAACCCCGCGACGACGTCGGACACGGACTCCACGGAGGAGCCTCCAGGGCCCCCCTCGAACAGGACGAAGGGATCGTTGAGCCGGTCGGGCCCCTGGGCGGGAATCACCAGCACGCGGAGCGGGATCTTCCGGCCGGTCTTCGCCGCCCGGTTCTCCCAGACCTCGTAGGTGCCGCACCGGGCCTCCGGCGGCACGCCGGGGATGCCGGCGCAGGGCTTCAGGTCTATCTTCGGAGGCTGCGCGGTACCAGCTGCCGCAAGAGAGCTCAGGGCCAGGATCGCGAAGGTCAATGCGCCTTTCACGGGATGTCCTCCAGTATATGGGGGACATTCTATCAACAAAATTGAAGACCCTGCGCGGTCCGCAGGGTCTGGGCAAACAGCCCGGTCAGCTTCGCGAAGGCGCGCTCGGCCTGGGGACCGTTGAAGACGGGGCTGTCCGGCACCGTCCAGCCGTGGCGGGCGCCGGCGTAGACCTCGCTCTCGAAGCGGCCTCCCCAGGCGGCGAGGGCCTGATCGAGGCGCTCGATCGCCTCCGGGGGCATGCCGCGGTCCTCGACCGCGTGGCCGAAGTAGAGCCGGGCCTTGACGCGCGGCAGGAGCAGGTGCGGGCTGGTGGGGGCATCGGTGGCCAGGCCGCCGCCGTGGAAGGAGGCGGCGGCGGCGATCCGGTCCGGCCGCGCCGCGGCGGCCCGCAGCGCCACGCTGCCCGCGAAGCAGTAGCCGACCACCCCCAGGCCGCCCGGGGACACGCCCTGCTGCCCGGCGAAGAAATCGACGTAGGCTCCGGCGTCGCTCTCCACGGCTTCCGGCGTCAGCGGCCCCCGGAGCTCGGCCAGCCGCTTCTTCACCCCCTCGTCCTCGAAGCCCGCCGCGAAGTTGATCACCGGCGGCTTGCCGAAACGATAGAAGAGGTTGGGCATCAGCACCGTGTAGCCGGCCGCGGCCAGCCGGCTCGCCATCGCCTTCTGGGACGAGCGGATGCCGCCGATGTCCGTCAGATGGATCACCCCGGGCCTGCTCTCGCCCTCGTGCCGGTAGAGGAAACCGTCCGCCGTGCCGTCCGCCGTCCGAATCTCGATCTGCTCCTCGATGATCATTCCTCGCCCTCCCGCTGCCTAGGATACCGGACTTCGTCAGCCCCGCTCCGCCAGCCGCAGCCCGATCACCCCGAGGATGATCAGCGCGATCGAGACCAGCCTCAGGGCGCTCTTGGGCTCGCCCAGGAAGAGGATGCCCACCAGGGCCGTGCCGACGGCGCCGATCCCCACCCAGACGGCGTAGCCGCTGCTCGCCGGCAGGTCCCGCAGGCCGAGGCTCAGGAAGTAGAGGCTCACGAAATAGAGGATGGCGGTAAAGACGCTGGGGCCCAGACGGGTGAAGCCCTCCGTCCGCTTGAGGGTGGAGGCCCAGGCGATCTCCAGCAGACCCGCAAGGATCAGGTAAAACCAGCTCACGGCCTCTCCCCTTCCCGTCGCGGGTGCATGGCCGGATTATAGAGAGCGAAGCGGCTGGCGGGGATTTTTATATGGGATGAGCGGAAAAATATATACCCTGGGCTCCATCTGGAATCCCGGCCGGAAATCCAGGGAAAAATCAGGTCATCCTGGCCAGGGTGGGACGCCGGGAAGCTTCAAAGCTCGGACAATGACGTCAAAAGCAGGGCAGATCTCGAAAAATCCCGCCATCCGGGACGAAAATCGGCCGCGGGAGCGCTCCGCGAACGAAATCCCATATAAAGAAACCAACATCCTATATAACTTGGCGGACATCCGGCGGCGGAGCTCGTCATCCGCCGCCGGAAGAGGTCAGGAGGCCGCTTCGACCGGCTCGACGTCCTCGACGTAGCCGCACCCTTCGGTGTTGCAGACGTACTGAGTGCCGTGCCGCTTGGTGACCTTCTCCAGAAGGTAGGGGGCACCGCAGTCGGGGCACTCGCGGGCGACCGGCTTCTTCCAGAGCGAGAACTTGCAGTCCGGGTAGCGGTCGCAGGACCAGAAGGTCTTGCCGCGGCGGGAGCTCTTCTCGACGATCTCCCCCTTGCCGCACTCGGGGCAGGGGACGCCGGTCGGCTTCGGCGGCGCCGCCTTGGGGCCGGTCTTGCGGATGTTCTTGCACTCCGGGTAGCCGGTGCAGCCATAGAAGGTGCCGAAGCGGCTCCGCTTGAGGGCCATCGGCTTGCCGCACACCTCGCAGGGCGGGATCTCCTCTTCCGCCGCCGCGGCGCCGTCGCCCGCCGCCCGGGTCTCGGCCGCGGGCGCCACGACCATTCGGGTGTACTTTCAGTCCGGGGAGTTGCTGCAGGCGACGAAC
>JAICSG010000574.1 GCA_025937035.1 Thermoanaerobaculia bacterium
CTCCTCGGCCTCGGCGGGATCGAGCGCCGCGATCTCCCGGCGGATCTGCTCGGCGTCCAGCCCGCGCTCCGTGCAGACCTCGTCCAACGGGCGCTTGCCGCCGCAGCAGAAGTCGATGCCGTGGCGATGGAAGATCCGCGTGGCGGCGGGGTTGTGGACGACGATCTCGGAAACCTGGGTCTGGGGGGTGATGTCCATGAATCTCTCTCCTTTTCGTTGGAGAGAGCGTAGGGGAGCGGGAGAGGGGGATCGTTGCGCTGGCGCAAACAACCCCTACTCCTCCTCGATCACCGCCTCCAGCCGCTCCATCGACCGGACCGTCACCCGCTCGCGGCCGGCTTCCACGATCCCCTCGTCCTCCCAGCCGGAGAGGAGGCGGCTGACGGTGTAGAGGGTGGTGCCGGTCATCTCGGCCAGCTCCTGGCGGGAGAGGGGGTGATCCACCAGGATGCCGCCGTCCACCTTGCGGCCGGACTGCTGGGCCAGCCGCAGGAGGGCGCGGGCCACCCGTGAGGCCACCCGCTCGGTGGCCAGCTCGCGGGCGCGGGTCATCGAATCCTGCAGATGGCCGGTGATGGCGCGCAGGATGTTGGTCTGGATCTGGGGGTGGCGCTGGCAGAGCTCGCGCAGGACGTCGCGCGGCCAGAGCAGCAGGGTGGTGGGCTCCACCGCCTGCGCGGTGACCGGATAGGCGCTCCCCTCCAGGGCGGCCACGCCGGCGCAGAGATCCCCCGGACCCACGAAGCGCACCAGCACCTCCTGGCCGTCCGCGGCGAGCTGGGTCAGCTTCAGGCGGCCCGATTCCAGGAGATACATCGCCGCCGCCGTCTCCCCCTCGCGGAAGAGCACCTGCTTGCGGTCGAGCCGCCGGGAGACGGCCCGCTTCATCGTGGCCTCCCGCCCCTCCTCGGAGACCCCCTGGAGGAGGTTGGCGGCGAGATCTCTCGCGCTCAACGGCGCGGCCTCGGGGAGGGTTTCGCGGGCGCTCCCTGGCGCTCGGCCACCAGCTTCTCCACCTTCTCGGTCATCTCCGGGCTGTGCAGGCCGGCGGCCCTGGCCTTCTCCAGCGCCTTGGCGGGGGGCTCCTTGTTCTCCAGCACCAGCCAGGCATAGAGCATTCCGCCGACCCGGTTCGAGGTGCTGCAATGGAGGAGGACCGGCCGCTCGGCCTTGCGCAGGGCGTTGAGGAAGCGGTCGATCGTGGCCTGGTCGAGCGTCGCGGGGGTGACCGGGATGTTGACGTAGGTGAGACCGATCTGCCGCGCCGTCTCGGCCTCGTCGAAGCCGCGCTGCTCTTCCGGAGCCCGCAGGTCGATCACCGTGCGATATCCCCCCTCCTCGACCATGAGCTGGATCTGCGTGCCGGTGGGCTGGCCGGCGGCCATCACCCCCGGCAGGGGAAAGCTGGCGTTGGGGATGCCCCACGTCGATTTTTCCGTCGCGGCCCGGCCCGGCGCCGCCATCAGAATCGCCAGGGTGAGCACCCCGGCGAGGGACCTCAAACCTCGGGAACGCATCTTGAATCTCTCCTTTCGGCCGGCGCGCGCGGCGCGCGCCCCTCTTTACGTTATCCGAAGCCGTGGCCATCCCGCACCGGGCTGGTAGGCTGGACCGGGATGGAAGTAATGGTGGAGCCGGAGAGCGAAGCGGGTCCGAGGACGAGCCGTCTGCGGCGTGTGCTCTCCTGGCTGCCCGGGGTGCTGCTCCTGGCCGGGCTGGTGGCGGTCGCCAGCCACTTCAGCGAGGGGCGCAAATTCGCCACCCTGCTCGAGCAGGCCCGGCCGGTCTGGATCCTGATCGCGGCGCTCCTCCAGGCGGGCACCTACGTCTGCGCGGCGGCGGTCTGGCAGCGGGTGCTCCACAAGGGCCGGGGGCGCTGCACGGTGCGCACGCTCATCCCGATCGCCGTCGCCCGCCTCTTCGTGGATCAGGTGATCCCCACCGCCGGCTTCGGCGGGCGGCTCCTCGTCATGCAGTCGCTCCGGCGGCGCGGGGTCCACACCCGACTGGCCGTGGCGGCGATCCTGGTCGACCTGCTGACCCTCTACGCCGCCTTCGCCGTCTGCGTGCTCGCCAGCCTCGCGATCGTGGCCGTGCTGCGGGACCTGAACCGCCTCGTGCTCAGCCTGGCCGCCCTGTTCCCCCTCTTCGCCCTGTCGATTCCGGCCGCCGTGCTCTGGCTAAGCGGCGGCAAGCGGCGGGAGCTGCCGCGCTGGGTCCGCTGGATCCCCCGCGCCGGAGACCTCCTGCGCGAGGTCGCCAACGCGCCGCGCCGCCTGGTGCGCAACCGGGCCGTGCTCCTCGAGGACACCATCCTGCAGCTCCTCATCTTCGTCCTCGACGCGCTCACGCTCGACGCCATGCTGCGCGCCGTGGGGTACACCGCGCATCCCCTGGAGGCCTTCGCGAGCTTCGTGTTCGCGCAGGTGGCGGCCACGGTCCTGCTGGTCCCGGGCGGTCTCGGCACCTTCGAGGCGAGCTCGGTGGCCATGCTGGCCCTCTTCCGCGTGCCGGTGGAGGTGGCGCTCACGGCCACCCTGCTCCTCCGAGGCTTCACCTACTGGCTGCCGATGGCCCCGGGATTCTGGCTGTCGCGCCGGGAGCTGAAGGGCCCGAGACGCGAGCGCGCCTGAGCCTCCCGCGAAGGGAAGGCCACCTTCGCCCGCCGCCGGGCCGACCCTGCCTCGCTCGGGGCCGCCCGGGCCTTCCGGAGGCTGGATCGGCCTGCCGCCGGGCCTCGGCGGCCTGACGTGAGGCCGCCCCGCCCGGAGCTCGGGCCCCCCGGCCGAAGCGCGGGCAGCCGCTGCCCAAATGAAGGCCCCGCCGGCCCGACCCGAGGCAGACGGGGCCTGGGGCGAGGCGGGAGGGGCCTTCCGGAGGTGGGAGAGCCACGCGCGATGCGGGGTATGTCTGATCTCCGCAGGCCTTCAGTTACAATCGGATCGAGGAGAGACGACGCATGTCGAGCCGACAACTTGTCATCGATGTTCCGGAAGCGGTGCTGCTGGCCGAAAAGACGGACGAGGCCTCGTTCGCCCGAGAGCTTCGGATGCTGGCCGCGGTCAAGCTTTACGAGCTTGGCAGGCTATCGTCCGGCCGGGCCGCGGAGCTGGCGGGGATGTCGCGGGTCGAGTTTCTCCTGAGCCTCGGGCGCTATAAGGTCTTCCCTCTGGAGGCTGAGCTTCAGGACCTGGAAGCCGGCCGTGGATAGGGCGATCAGCAACACCTCCCCCCTGCTATACCTGTATCGGATCGGAGCCCTGGAATGGCTCCAGGCCTTGTTCTCTGAGACGTGGATTCCCCAGGCCGTCGTGGAGGAGCTGCGCGAAGGACGCCGGCGAGGTCATGACGTTCCCTATCCTGAGGGTATCGGGTGGCTCTCGGTGGTAGAGCCTCGGTCCGTACCCTCGGAATGGCTGGCGCTCGACCTCGGAGCTGGCGAGCTCGCGGCCATGGCGCTGGCCCTGGAGCATCCGGACCGGATCGTTCTCCTGGATGATGCGCTCGCGCGTCGGATCGGCCAGGCCGCCGGGTTGAAGGTTTGGGGAACCCTCAGAGTCTTGCTGGAAGCCAAGACCGCAGGGCTGACCGATTCGCTGTCACCTCATCTCGATGAGCTCGCCTCCGCCGGTATGTGGATTTCGAAAGGCATCCGAGAACGGGTCCTCGCTCTCGCGGGTGAACGCTCTTAAGCGGAATTCCCCTCAATACCGCAACAACGCCGC
>JAICSG010001139.1 GCA_025937035.1 Thermoanaerobaculia bacterium
GCCCGAACGAGTAGGCGACGGTGCGCGCCATCGGCGTGCCGGGCGCGGCGGAGACGCGCGGGTTCACCACCCAGAGCTCGATCCGGTCGCCCTCGCGGTGAAAGCGGACGAGGTCCGAGCGCAGGGAGCTGCCGCCGTCGAGGCCGAGCTCGCCGATGCCCTGAGCGATCTGGGTAACGAGGAGGTAGTCGCGATCGAGCTGTCGGGAAGTGAGCGAGAGGAAGACGCTGTCGTGCTCGACATAGGTGGTGAAGAGCCCGGTGCCGCCTGGCCGCTGGGCGGCCGCGGGGATGGCGCCGGCAACGGCCGCGGCCAGCAGCAGGCAGGCTGGGCGGGCGAGCTTCACATGGGACTCCGCGGGACGGGTGGTGCGCCGGGGGGATCGGCCGGCGCCATGCGAGGCAAGTTGAGGGCCGCGGAAACGAGCGAGGGAAAGCGATGCGGCCACGGGGGTTCGCGCCCACGCCGCGTGTCAAAAGGCCAAGCCGCGGGGCAAAAAGCCCGAGGCGAGCGGCCAATTCGGCCCGCGATGGTCGTCCTTGACCTAACCCGGCGCCCTCTCTAAGTTTGTCGGTCTGCCCCCGAACGGGGGCCATTCGGGATCTCAAGCTCCAGGGTTATGCCGACCATCAATCAGCTCATCCGGCAAGGCCGGAAAGACGTGGTAGCCAAGGACAAGGCGCCGGCGCTCAAGATGAATCCGCAGAAGCGCGGCGTCTGCACGCGGGTGTACACCACCACCCCGAAGAAGCCCAATTCGGCGCTCCGGAAGGTGGCCCGTGTGCGGCTCACCAACGGCTTCGAGGTCACGGCCTACATCCCGGGCGAGGGGCACAATCTGCAGGAGCACTCGATCGTCCTGATCCGGGGCGGCCGCGTGAAGGACCTGCCGGGCGTCCGCTATCACATCGTGCGGGGCACGCTCGACTCGGCCGGGGTCAACGACCGCCGGAAGAGCCGGTCCAAGTACGGCGCCAAGCGGCCGAAGGCCGCCGGCGGCGCCGCGGCGCCCGCCGCCAAGGGAGGTAAGAAGTGAGCCGGCGCAACAAGGCGGTCAAGCGGCCGGTGCCGCCCGACCCGCGGTATGACAGCCAGACCGTCTCCAAGTTCGTCAACAACCTCATGTTCGAGGGGAAGAAGAGCCTCTCCGAAGGCATCTTCTACTCCGCCATGGACCTGATCGAGGAGCGGACCGGCCAGCCGGGCGTCTCGGTCTTCAAGCAGGCGGTCAACAACGCCAAGCCGACGCTCGAGGTGAAGAGCCGCCGGGTGGGCGGCGCCTCCCTTCAGGTGCCGGTCGAGGTGCGGCCCGAGCGCCGGACGGCGCTCGCCATGCGCTGGCTCATCAGCTTCTCTCGCGCCCGGACCGAGAAGACCATGGCCGAGCGCCTGGCGGCCGAGCTGATCCTGGCCAGCAAGGGCGAGGGGAACACGATCAAGAAAAAGGAAGACACGCACCGGATGGCCGAGGCCAACCGGGCGTTTGCCCATTATCGCTGGTAGGATCGAGGCGGGGCATCACGGCTGAGGCAGCCAACGAGGTGCCGGGACATCTTCCCGGCACCTTTCTTATGCGGGATGGCCGGCTCACCCATCACTCCAGTCGGCACCCTCCTCATCCTCGGCGGGCAGGTGGCCTCGAGGGCGTTCGCCAACTGCTGACTCCCGCTCGACGGTTGTGAGACGGGCGCGGAGGGTTAACGCGCGACCCCGTTGGACGCGGGCATACCCCCCACCGCCACGAGGGCGAGAAGGAGCGTCCCGGCCCCCAGCCAACC
>JAICSG010001009.1 GCA_025937035.1 Thermoanaerobaculia bacterium
CACCTCGCCATACAGCCGCTCGACCAGCGCGGCGCGGCGGTCCAGCACGGCCCGCTGGTTGACGTACCCCTTGTCGGTGATCTCGCCGGTCTGGATCGACGGCGGATCGGCCAGCAGGAGGGCGCGGGCAATGCGGCGGCTGTTGGCGGGATTGGCGGCGTTGTGGGCCGCCAGGCCCTCCCGGAGGCGATCGCGCACCTCGGGCCGGCCGATCAGCTCGGCGAGCGGAGCCTCCTCCGGCCCGCCGCAGAGCGAGCGGCAGCCGGCCGGGTTGGGGAAGACGAGCAGCCCGACCTCCTCGCGGTCGTGCCCCGTGATCACCGCGTCCTGGACCACGGGCGCGCAGGCCGCGATCACCTCCAGCCGGAGCTCGCCCACGTGCACCCAGGTGCCCGACATCAGCTTGAAATTCTCGGCCAGCCGGCCGTCGAAGACGATGCCCCGGGAAGGATCGTCCGGATCGGCGAGCCGCACGGCGTCGCCGGTCCTGAGGAAGCCGTCCTCGTCGAACATCTCGGCCTTGAGCTCGGGGCGGCGCCAGTAGCCGGGGGTCACGTTGGGACCCTGGACCCGGATCTCCAGCTTGTTGCCCACCGGCGCCAGCTTGATCTCCGTGCCGGGCACGGGCAGGCCGATGACGCCAGCCCGCTCGATGGGGAAGTGGATCTGGGTGGCGCACGGCGCCGTCTCGGTCGAGCCCCAGGCCGCCAGCATGACCACCCGCCGGCCGATGGTCTCGATCGAAAGGTTTTCCAGCTTCTCCCAGAGATGCTGAGGCAGGGCCGCGGCGGCGTAGAAGATCCCGTCCAGATCGCGGAAGAACGTCTCGCGCAGCTCGCGGTCCCGTTCGAGATAAGGGATCAGCATCTCGTAGCCGCGCGGCACGTTGAAATGGAGCGTCGAAGGCACCTCGCGCAGATTGCGGACGGTGGTCTCGAACAGCCCCGGGGCGGGCTTGCCGCCGTCGATGTAGAGCGTGCCGCCGTTGCGCAGGGCCATGTTGAAGTTGTGATTGCCGCCGAAGGTGTGGCTCCAGGGGAGCCAGTCCACGATCACCGGCGGGCGCTCCTCCAGGAAGGGCCACCCCTGGGCGATCGCCTGCTGATTCGAAGCTAGCATGCGCTGGGTGTTGATCACCCCCTTGGGCTTGCCCGTCGAGCCGGAGGTGAAGAGGATCTTGGCGACCGTATCCGGCCCCACCGCCGCGAAGCGCTCCTCCAGATCGGGATGCCGTGCCGTGGCCAGCAGCTCGCCGAACCGCTCGCCGGTCAGGGTCTCGGCGGGGGCGTGCCGCAGGGCCTTGGCATAGCGCTCGCCGTCGGCGGCGTAGACGAGGCCGGGCCGGGTCAGCTCCAGGATGTAGCGGAGCTGGGCGTGGTCCTCCGCCAGCAGCGAGTAAGCGGGGGAGACCGGCACGACCGGGACGCCCACCTGCATGGCGGCGAGCTGCAACAGCCCATGATCGACGCCATTGTCCGACAGGAGCGCCACCGGCCGCTCCGGTCCCAGGCCACGCTCCAGAAGAGCGCTGGCAATCCGTTCGACCGCCTCCAGGGCGCCCGCGTAGGAGACCCTGCGCCAGCCGCCGTCCCCGCCCCGCTCGGCCAGGAAGGTGCGGTCCGGCGCCGCCCCGGCCCAGTGGCGCAGATGCTCGCCCAGGCAGCGCGGATACGGCCGCAGCTCCTGCCGCGAGCGCATCCGCAGGCCGCCGTCGGGGAGGGGGCGGGCCTCGATGGCGACGGGGGCGAGGGTGAGGGGTTTGACGGGCGCCGGGCTCATGGCGGCAACTTTAGCGGAGCCGGACGGGCATCGCCAGATCTATCTCCTTGCCGCGAAAAAATCCTCGGCTTACTGCACGCCATGACGTAGAGACAAGCTTGCAAGGAGCGCCTCGGCCGGCCGCTCCGGGCCGAAGAGGGTGTCTCGAAGGTAGATCAGCCCCCGCTGCATCGCCCACTGTAGAGACGCCCCGCGGGGCGTCTCCGAGGCGGAGACAATGGCCTGTTTTGCCACAGAGCACCCGCGGGACCTCGAGGATTGCGAGGCTGATGACACCGCCCCCGGAGACGCCCCGCGGGGCGTC
>JAICSG010001019.1 GCA_025937035.1 Thermoanaerobaculia bacterium
CCTGGTCCTGGGCCGAGGCGCCGCAGGCCCCGGCGCCGGTGGACGCCTGGCTGCGCTCCCACCTGCCGGCCGCCCTGGCGGCCACGGAGAAGGCGGGATTCAAGACCGGCCCCTACGTGGACCTGGTCGAGCGCAACGATCCCTCCAAGGGGTTCAGCTCCTGGGTGGGGCAGCCGCGCTTCTCCACCGGCTACTTCCCCCTGCGCAACCGGCCGTCGGTCCTGGTCGAGACCCACTCCTACAAACCCTACAAGCAGAGGGTGATGGCCACCCGCGCTTTCCTGGTGGCCCTGCTCGACGAGGTGGCCCGCGATCCGGACGCCCTGCCGGAGGCCGTGGAGCAGGCCGAGGAGGCCGAGATCGCCAAGGGCAGGCCGGACGCCCCGCCGTCGGAGGTGGTGGTCAACTTCGAGCAGAGCGACCAGGCGGACCGCATCCGCCTCCCCGTCTACGCCGGCGAGATGAAGACCTCGGTCGTCAGCGGCCAGCCGCTCCTCCTCTTCCGCCGTGGCGAGCTCGCCGCCAGGGAGGTCCCCTGGTATCACGGGTCCAAGGCGGTGAAGACCCTCCCCCGCCCGCGCGGCTATCTGGTGATGCCCGGCTGGCCCCAGATCGAGCAGCGGCTGCGCGGCCACGGTCTGCGCGTGCGGCGGCTCGTCCAGCCGGCGGAGGTCGAGGTCGAGACGATGCGGGTCTCCGATCCCAAGCCCGCTCCCGCCACCTACCAGGGGCTGACCCGCCTGACCGCCAGGGTCGAGCGGGCCACCGAGCGCCGGCGGATTCCGGCCGGGGCCCTCTGGGTGCCCGCGGACCAGCCGGACTTCGAGGTGGCGGTGCAGCTCCTGGAGCCGGAGGGGGGCGACTCCCTGCTCTCCTGGGGTCTACTCTCCACGGTCTTCGAGGGGAAGGAGCACATCGATCCCAGAGTCCTGGAGGGGCTCGTGGCCGAGATGCTCAAGGACCCGAAGACCGCCGCCGACTGGGCCGCCGCCCTCAAGGACGAGAAATTCGCCGCCGACGCCAACGCCCGTTATCAATGGTGGTTTCGCCGCACTCCCTATTGGGATTCGACGATCGGGCTGCTCCCCTACTACCGGGTGATGAAGGCGCCGAAGCTGGACGCGCGGCCCTGGCGGTGATGTCTCGCGCCGCGAGGGGCTGGACATCCGCGGCCCGGAAGGTGCATTCTCATGAAATCCTTTTCGGGGGTTGGCCGAGAGCCCCCGAGGTTTTTTGAGGGCGCGTGAAAGGAATTTGAGAATGCCGGATTCCGCCAGCCCCGAGCCGCGCGACTGGCTCCGCATAGCGCTGAACAAGATCGGAGACGCCGTCGTCACCACCGACGCGCAGGGACGGGTGACCTTCCTGAACCCGGCCGCCGAGCGGCTGGCCGGCACGCGCTTCGACGCCGCCCAGGGGCGGCCGCTCCAGGACATCCTCCCCCTCATCGACGCCGCCAGCCGGCAGCCCCTCAACCTGGACCCCGCCGTGGCAGGCATCCACCAGGCCCTCCTCGACGGCTCCGGCGGGGCGCGCCCCATGGAGCTCACGGTCGAGCCCTGCCACGAGGGGGACCGGGAATGCTCCGGCGCCGTGCTGGTGCTGCGCGACACGACCGCCGCCGAGCGGGCCCTGCGGGAGAGCGAGGAACGCTACCGCGCCTTCATCGAGCAGAGCTCCGAGGGGATCTGGCGCTTCGAG
This sequence comes from Thermoanaerobaculia bacterium, assembly GCA_025937035.1. Taxonomy (GTDB): domain Bacteria; phylum Acidobacteriota; class Thermoanaerobaculia; order Multivoradales; family UBA5704; genus DATARR01. Next base: position 1,702 of record JAICSG010001019.1, read on the forward strand.
CTCGAGGAGCCGATCCCGGCCGACCTCCCCGTCGACGAGCAGATCGACCTCGCCTACCAGCACGGCGTGCTGGCCGAGTGCAACCGGGTGATGGCGCAGATGTACGGCTTCGCCGACGAGTCCCAGATCCTCGGCGCCCGCCTGGGCCACCTCCTCCCCGCCACCGACCCGCACAACCGCAAATACCTGCTCAACTTCATCGAATCGGGCTACCGCCTGACCGGCGCCGAGTCGCATGAGGTCGACGCGGAGGGGAACCCCAAGATCTTCCTCAACAACCTGGTCGGCGTGGTGGAGAACGGCAAGCTCGTCCGCGCCTGGGGATCGCAGCTCGACATCAC
>JAICSG010000806.1 GCA_025937035.1 Thermoanaerobaculia bacterium
CCCGCAGGGGCGTCAGGAATTAGCCCGGGCCGTGAGACCCAGGTAGAGAGGCCCAACAAAATCAAAGCCCCGCCAGGGGCGACAGGCATCTGCTCGGCAGCATTCCTGCCGTCCCGACGGGACTCGGATAAATTCTGCGTTGCCCTTCCCGGGCCTCACGGCCCGGGCTAATCCATGCCGCCCCTAACGGGGCTGAAATCCGCCCTACTGCCCCGCCACCGTCTTCATCTCGCCCCCTCCGCCTCCCAGACCCGCCAGGTCCCGGGCCAGCACCCCATATCCCGAGGTGCCGATCAGGAGCTGGCCGTCGAGGACCTCGGCGGCGGAGATGTCGCCGGCGGGGACGGGCACGTCCACGTCCTGGAATTTGCCGGTCTGGCGGTCGAAGAGGCGGACGGCGTCGCCGCTCACCAGCAGGGCGGGACGGCGGTCGTCGCCCGTGGGGAGCAGGCGCGAGGGCTCGCCCACCAGCTTCTTCCACTCGGCGTCCGGGCCGGTCAGGGCGTAGGTGCCGCCCGGGCCCCAGAGGAGGAGCTCGTCGTGGAGGCGCAGCAGCCTCCCCCCCTCGAACGGCGTGGAGATGGTGTGGTTGGCGTCCGCCGTCAGCCGGTAGAGCCCCTGGGAGTCGGTCACCCAGAGGGCGTCGCCGTAGAGGGCGGCCGAGCGGGGGGCGCCGTGCTTGTAGGGGCGCGGCGTGAAGATCTTCCCCTTCAGCTCGTAGAGGCGGTCCGGCGTGCGCGCCACGAGGCGCGGGCCGTCCTGGATGAACTGCTCGACCGTCCCCTCGCCCAGGTCGCGCACCCAGTGCCACCCCTCGCCGCGGCGCTCGAACAGACCCTTCTCGGTGGCGGCGAAGATCCGCCCCTGGTGGACCGCGATGTCCTTCACCGAGGGGAGGGGGATGAAGCCCGGGAAGGTCCGGCCGCCGTCGCGCGAGGAGTAGATGCCCGAGAACGGCCCGGCGGCGTTGACCGCCACCATCAGCTCCCTGCCGTGCACGGCGAAGGCGGAGACGCGGGTGTTGACCATCCCGGCGGTCGACGGCCGCAGGGTGAGGCCGCCGTCCTCGGAGATCCAGGCGCCGGACCCCTCGGTGCCGAAGAGGATCCGGTTCGGCTGGGAGGGGTGGAAGGCGATCGACTGGATCGAGATCCCCGGATCCCCCACGCGGTGCCAGGTCTTGCCGCCGTCGTCCGAGATGTGGAGGCCGGCCACGGTGCCGGCCAGCAGGCGGCCGGAGGGGAGGGCGGCGAAGCCGGGGGTGCGGCGCTCCTCGAATCCCTCCTTGAAGCGCTCCCACTTGCCGCCGCCGTCCAGGGAGCGGTAGACCCAGCCGCAGGTGGTGGCCCAGATCGTCCCCGGCTGGCTCGGGATGGGGGTGAGGGTGAAGACCTCCGAGTCGAGGACCATCCCATCGAAGATCCCGGCCCAGGTCTTGCCGGCGTCGGCGCTCCGGTAGGCGCGGCGCCAGGTGCCGGCGATCACCGTGTCCGGATGCCCGGCGTCGACCATCAGGCTGGTGACCTTCTGCATCTCCGGCAGGTCGCCGGTGAGCCGCCGCCAGGTGTCGCCGCCGTCGTCGGTGCCGTAGACGCCGGAGAGGGTACCCGCGTAGAGGTGCCCCTCGCGGCCGGGGACGAGCGCCAGGGTGTAAACGGGCTCCGTCGCCGGCAGGCCGGCGCGGGCGCGGGAGATCCAGGTCTTGCCGTAGTCGTCCGAGGAGGCGACGTGGCCGCCCCCCCAGATCCCCCGCAGCGCCGCCCAGAGGCGGGTGGGGCGGTTGGGATCGAACTGGAGATTGCTCACCACCCAGCCGGGGAACGGCAGATGGGAGCCGGCGTTGGCCCAGGTCCGCCCGCCGTTCTGGGAGACGTAGACCTGTCCGCCGGCCGTGCCGGCGAAGACCACGTCCGCGTTGGCGGGATCGAAGGCGACCGTCCGCACGTCGCCCCCCCAGATCGGCAGATAGCGCCAGTCCGAGATGGCGGCCGAGCCAGCGGCCGCGAGCAGGAGCATGCCGAGGAGTAGGACCCCAATCCGGGGACAATCCAGCCGGTCAATCCGAGGAAGCGTCCGCCGACTTCTCATAGCGTGTACCGATGACCTCCGCCAGAATCGATATCGCGATCTCACCCGGGCTGTCGCCGCCGATCGGCAGGCCGATGGGGGCGCGCAGCCGGACCTTCGAAAGATCAAAACCCCGCGCCGCGAGCTCCTCGCGGACCCGGGCCACCTTGCGCCGGCTCCCCATCAGCCCGAGGTAGCGCAACCCCTCGGGGATCTCGCGGAGCACGGACGCCAGCGCCGCCGCGTCGGTCTCCCAGCAGCGGGAGACCACGGCGACGTAGAGCTCGCGGCGGCGCACCGGGGCGAGGACGTCCTGACTGTAGTCAGGCTCGGCCTCGGCGATCCGGGCGCCGGCCGGGAACAGCTCGGGGCGGCGAAACTCGGCGCGGTCGTCCGCCACCAGGATCTCGAAGCCGGCGAGCGCCGCCGCCCTGGCCAGCGCCTGCCCCACCGGGCCGCCGCCGCAGATGGCGAGCACGGGAGCGGCGGCCATGACCTCGAGGAAGACCTCGGCCATGCCGCCGCAGACCATGCCGGTGGGCTCGCCCTTGGTGGCCTCCTCGGTCAGGTAGTACCGCTTGACCTCGGAGGCGTCCACGCCCGACCCGCTGGTCAATTTTTCCAGGGCGTCCGTCTTGACCAGGGCCTCGAACGCGCCGCCGCCCAGGTTGCCCA
>JAICSG010000045.1 GCA_025937035.1 Thermoanaerobaculia bacterium
CAGCTCGAGGCCGCCAAGCGCGCCCGCGGCTGGGTCGACGGCGAGATGCTCCCCAACGACTGGGTGGCGGTGGTGAGCTATGACACGCGCCTCAAGGTGCAGCAGGACTTCACCCACGACAAGGCGGCGCTGGTGGCTGCGATCGGCGACGCCGTGAAGGCCAAGGACCCCGAGGGGAACTACCCCTCGCGCATCGACGCCACCAAGGGCCCCTCGCTGCTCGCCGGCCTGCCCACGGGGCGGGAGCTGATGAACAAGACCCCCAAGATCTACGACGCCTTCCAGGTGCTCGCCCGCGCCGCCGGCAACATCCGGGGGCGCAAGAACCTGGTGCTCTTCACCTACGGGCTGCCGGCCAACCAGACCACCTTCGGCCAGTTCGTGCCCGACAAGCGCTACTTCCTGCCGACCATCGACGCCCTCAACGCCAACAACGTGGCGGTCTACTCGCTCGACCTCACTCCGCCGTCGGTGGAGCACACGCTGAGCGACTCGCTGCAGATGATGTCGGACGAGACCGGCGGCCGGTACTTCTACAACATCACCAACTTCTCGACGCCCCTCGACCAGATCGCGAAGGAGAACAACGGCTACTACCTGCTGAGCTACCAGAGCGATCAGCCGGCCGGCAAGACGGGCTTCCAGAACGTGACGGTGACCACCACCAACCCCGAGCTCCGGGTCAAGGCCCGGAAGGGGTATGAGTACGGGAAGTAGATAGCCCCACCGCCGCGCCGAGCAGCCTCCGCCGCAGGCCCGTATAGGGCTGGCGGCAGGTGAGGAGGTCGTTCAGGACGCGGCGGATGCCGGGGTGGGCCCGCGACAGGGGGACGGCCCACCTGCCGATCGCCCCCTCGAAGAAGAGGTCGCGGGCGTGCCCCGCCTTCTCCAGGTCCTCCAGCAGCTCGGACTCCAGCCGCTCCGCGTACGCCGCGGGGCGGCCGGCCAGCAGGCTCTCGGCGGCCCAGCGGCCGGTGAGCAGGCCGTAGCGGATCCCCTCGCGGGTCAGGGGATCGGCCACCGCCGCCGCGTCCCCGGCGAGCAGGATGCGGCGGCTCAGGGCCAGGCGCACCGCCTCCAGGGTCCACGGCCCGAAGACCGGGATGGGATAGCGGTAGCGCGGCCCGGGGAGGTCCCGCCAACCCGGGGACAGGTGATCGTCGAGAAAGCGGTCGAGCGCGGCGCGGGCCTGGATATCCGTGAGCCGGCCGGGGGTGTAGGCGATGCCGACCGAGGCGCCGCCGGGCCGGGGGAAGATCCAGAGATAGGCGTCGGCCATCTCGGGGAAGGCGAGCACCAGGCGCCGCCAGTCGAGCCCCGAATCGACCCCCGAGAGGGAGCCGCCGAGGCCGACGCTGTCCCCCCGGGGCCGCAGCCCGAGCGAGCGGCGGGAGAGACCCCGGGCGCCGTCCGCCCCCACGATCCAGTCGTAGACGCGCCCCTCGCCCTCCGCGACGACCCGCACCCCCCTCTCCACCCTCTCCAGGCGCTCGGCCTTGACCCGGCGCGGCGTGGCGCCCGCGGCCAGGGCGGCCTCGACCAGGGCGCGGTCGAAGTCCCGCCGCCGGAAGATGCGGACGCCGTCGAGATCGAGGGCCAGCCGGTGCCCGCGGGCGTTTTCCAGCAGCGCCTCGGGGCTGATGACGGCCGGCAGAGGCGAGGGATCGAAGCCTTCGATGCGGGGCAGGACGTGCTCAGGCACCGCCCCGCCGCATGGCTTCTCCCCCGGCCGGGCCGGCAGATAGAGGTCCACCTCCGCTCCACCCCGGGCGAGCGCGAGGGCCGCCGAGCCCCCCGCCGGTCCACCGCCGAGAACGGCGACGCGCGTCATGCGGGGGATTTTATCCCTACCGCGTCGCCTCCCCCTCCTCCTCCCCGTTCCCGTTTGACCCGTTCTCCTCGATCGCCAGCAGCACGACCGTGATGTTGTCGATGCCGCCGCGGGCGTTGGAGTCGTTGATGAGGGTGCGGCAGATCTCGTGGAGGCTGCGGCCGGAGGCGAGGCGGTCGCGGATGTCGGCGTCGGAGAGCATGCCGGTCAGGCCGTCCGAGCAGAGGAGGAAGAGGTCCCCCGGCTCCACCTCCAGCTCGCGCACGTCCACCAGCACGTCGCTCTCTCCACCCAGGGCGCGGGTGACCACGTTCTTGAGCGGATGGGTGCGGGCCTGCTCCCGGGAGAGGAAGCCGGCCACCACCTGCTCGTTGACCCAGGTGTGGTCCTGGGTGATCTGCTCCAGCCGGCCGCCGCGCAGGCGGTAGGCCCGGCTGTCTCCCACGTGGGCGATGGCGGCGGAGGTCCCCGAGAGCAGGAGCCCCACCACGGTGGTTCCCATGCCGTAGAGCGAGCCGTCCTTGCTGATGGCGCGCAGCACGTGGTCGTGGGCGGTGCGCACGGCCATCTTGAGCAGGTTCGCGTGATGCGCGAGGTCGGGCTCCATGCCGAACGGCCAGGTGGTGTCGCGGTCGGCGCTCTTGGCGATGAACTCGCGGATGGAGGTCACGGCGAGCTGCGAGGCCACCTCGCCGTGGCTGTGGCCGCCCATGCCGTCGGCCACCACGTAGAGCTTGTGCAGGGGGTCGATCTCGAAATAGTCCTCGTTGTGGGCCCGGGTGAGCCCCACGTCCGAGAGACCACAGGCCTTGACGCGCATCAGGAGACCCGCCCGAAGAGACCGCGGCGCGAGGTGGAGCCGCTCAGGCTCTCCAGAGCCTGGCGGATCTCGTCGTCGTCGCCCCCCCACTGGAGGGCTTTGCGGTAGTACTGGACGGCCTTCTCCGTCTGGCCGGCCAGGGCGCAGATGCGGCCGGCCTGCTTGAGATAGGAGGGGTTCATCGGCTCGAGCTGGCAGGCCCGCTCGATGGCGTCCACGGCCCGGGGGAGGAAGTTGCGCTGCTGGCTGCAGGCCTGGGCCAGGTGGTGCCAGGCCTGGCCGTTCTTGGGATCGGTCTGGGTGGCGAGGTCGAAGTTGCTCGCCGCCTCCAGGTAGCTCTTCTCCTTGTAGGCCTTGACCCCGCGCTGGAGGTAGACCCGGAAGAGCTGGCGCGGATCGTTCACCGCGTTCTCCTCGGGGCGCACCAGCTCGGTGTCGTGCCGGCGCCGCCGCTCGGGGTCGACCAGCACGTTGAAGGCCTGCGTGATCTCTTGGAACTCCTTCTCCGCGCGCTCCTTCTCCACCCCGTGAAAACGGTCGGGGTGGCGGGTGCGGGCGAGCTCCCGGAAGCGCTGACGGATCTGATCCTCGGTGGCGTTGCGCGGCACCGCGAGGACGGTGTAGAAGTCCCTGGCCATACCCTCTCGGTTTCCTATTGCTGCTTGATTCTATACAAACGGAGGGCTGTAGAGCGCAAGGCGTCGGGAATATTGCGGTTCCGGCCCAGCTCGCGGAGGTCCCGCACGGAGAGCTTGGCGATCAGGCGCATGGTGATGCCGATCGGCGTCCGGGGGTTGTGGACCAGGGCCTTGGACACGTTGTATTTGCCGATCCACTCGCGTTTGCGCGCGATCGTCACCAGCACCTCCTCCACCACCGAGCGGTTGTTGGCGGTCTGCTCCACCTCCTGGTCGGAGAGGCTGTTGTTGGTGATCACCGACACGGCGACCTGGGGGTTGGAGTCGCGCAGGAGGATGCCGCGCAGGGCCCGCGGCGCCCCCCGGGTCAGCTTGAGCCGGGCGGGGACCGGCAGGCCGCGGATCTGCCCCTCGGTGAGCTTGGTCCTCTCCGCCTCGAACTCGCCGGCCTCCGGCAGCTCGCGGGCGAGCTCGATCTCGCGCTGGAGCTGCTCCTCGTCCATCTCCTCGATCTCGGGGAGGGCCGGCGCCGTGCGCTGGCGGGGGAGCAGGTGCTCGCGGTACTCGGCGATGCGGCGGGACGAGTAGGAGGAGAGCTGCGGGTTCTCCTCCAGCGCCTCCAGGATCACCGGCTCCTCGACGATGGCGTCCTGGCGCAGCAGCAGCACCTCCTGGAGATCGGGGGGGAGCCGCCGGGCAAGGCGGGAGAGGACCGTCCGCGGCACGTCGCGCCGCCGCAGGATCGTCTCCAGCAGCAGCGGATGGCTGCTCTCCTCCGCGAAGAAGGTGAGCGCCTCGGGACCGGCCTGGCGCTCGAGGAAGGGCTTGGCGATCCGGGCGTCCACCGAGCGCAGGCTCTGCCGCGCCAGCTCCGAGATCTCCTCGTCCTCCCCCTGGGCGAGATCGACCTGAAGGGGGATGAGGTCCTCCGGCGGCAGCGGGAGCACGCCTTCGGCGGCCAGGAGCTGAAACTGGCGGTTGCCCGAGCGGACCTGCTCGAGCAGCGCGGACGACGGGCTGTCGGCCAAGGTCAGTGGACCTCTTGCTTCGCCTTGAGCGCCTGGACGGTCGTGAGGTCGATCACCAGATCCCGCACCACGTCCCCCTCCTTCTTGTTCAGCTCGAGGGGGTAGCCGTTGACCCGGACGTCCACCACGCCCGCGTTGCCGAGCGTGAGGGAGATGCTCTTCTGGGCCTCCAGCTGCAGCGACTCGCCCTGGATGCGCAGCTCGGCGAGCCGGCTCTTGCCGCCGTCGATCACCGCCTCGACCCAGCAGTCCTTCGAGAAGTCGAGGGAGACCTGGATCGGCGCGCTGGGGGGCGGCGGCGTGGGCCTGGCCGGCGTGGCGGGCTGGGCGGCGACCTGCACCGGCGGCGGCGCGGCGATCGGCGGCGCCTGGCTGACGTTCGTGGGCTCCTTGTGCCGGTGGTCGCCGAGCCACGCCAGCACGGCCACCAGCACCAGCAGGATCAATCCGGCGAGGGCGAGCAGGAGGCCCCAGCTCCAGGTGCGGCGCACCGGCGTGGGCCCGGGATCGACCATCTTCGGCCGCGAGCGGACCTTGGTGTCCTCCTTGGGATCGGTGGCCAGCTCCTCCGGATGATGGACCGAGAGGTAGTGGTTGACCACGTCGTCCGGCGAGAGCCCCACGTAGCGGGCGTACTCGCGGAGGAACCCCTTGGCGAAGATGGGCGCCGGCAGCAGGTCGAAGCGGTCCGCCTCCATCGCTTCGAGATAGCGCAGGCTGATCTTGGTGCGCTCGGCGATGTCGCGCAGGCTGATCTCGCGCATCTCGCGTTGCCGCCGCAGCCAGTCGCCGAAAGAGCCGCTCTCGGTTGACACCGCTTCCTTCTCCCACGGAGGTTGACGGTTCGGTCGCTTGCCGGCAGCCGGATCACCCCCCTGAACGGCCGGACCGTTCGGGGCGACGTCGGCGGTCTTACTGGCTTGAGCTCGCTCTCGTCTGGACACGTTTTTCGGCACGCGACTCATAACTTTACGCGGCGTTCCGCCTTGCGGTCAAATATTGTCTTCCCGGAGGCGGCCGTCCACACCCCCGGGGACGGCTCTTTCATCCTGAATCCCCCAGCAAGACCCGCGCCCGCCGGCGCACCGGCTCCGGAATCCGGGGGTCGGAGGCGACCGGCCGCAGGTCGGATTTCCGCAGCGCCTCCACCATTCGCCAGGAGATCTTGAGCGGCGTCGCCGGATTGCGCACCAGCGCCAGCCGCAGGGGATAGCGTACGCCCCAGCGGCGGTCGTTGGCGATCAATTCGAGGATGGCGGGCGGGGTCGAGGCGCTGTGGAGCAGGGGCGCCAGCATCCCTTCGGTCAGCCGCGGATTGTCGAGCAGGGCCGCGATCACCTGCGGGCTGGGGTCGTGCCGGAGCTGGGAGAGGATCCCCGGGCTGGCCCGGCGGGCGAGCGCGACCTTCTCCCCCACCGCCAGCTCCGGCAGGCGGGCGTTGAGATGGACCTCGGCCGTCCGCCGCAGGGTCGGCCGCAGGCGGGTGTCGAGGGCGAGCGCCACCAGGTCGCGCCACCAGAGGGTGGGCACGAAGCGGGCGGCGAGCGTCTCGGGCGCCCGCGGGTGGAGGGCGATGTCGCGCCGCACCTCGTAGAAGGAGAGCAGCCGCTGCCTGTTGGCGATCTCCTCGATCGTCTCGGCCGTGCAGTACGGATTGCGCAGCGCGTGGCGGACCGCCGGCGCCGTCAGCTCCCCGGCGTGCGCCCGCAGCAGCGCCAGCAGCTCCTCGGAGCCCGCCTCGCGCAGCCGGAGGTGGAGCTCGGGCTCGGGGGCTGCGGTGGGCTGCTGGAGGGGGTCGGACATGGGGGTAGATTAAAGGATGCTCGCGCTACCCACTGTAGAGACGCCCCCAGGGGCGTCTGGGGCGGCGGCGGACCCCCAACCATAAAAACCGCGTGCCCGCGGGCGTCTGGGGATTGCGCAGCGGGCTCTCCCGCCGCCTTGAGACGCCCCACGGGGCGTCTCTACAGTGGCCCTCCAAGTCCCGGGCATGCAGGCCGGGATGAGAATCTGCTATCGTCCTCCCTCCCTATGACGATCTCCCGAACCACCCAGAATCAACTGTCCAAGGGCGATTTCGACTCGATCGAGGGCGACTGGCTGGCGAAGATCGAGAAGGACCCCTCGGATCTCGAGTACTACGTCGGCGTCGCCCGCGCCCTCATCGGCACCGGCGAGGAAGGAAGGGCCCGCTCGCTCCTGGAGCTGCTCGACGACCACCTGCGCGAGAAAGGCCTGTGGGCGCCGCGCCTCCAGCTCCTCAAACGGGCCGGCGCCCTCTACCTCGCGGCCGACAAGCTCCACCCCACCGTCTCCTCCACCCTCGGCAAGCTCTACGGCGACCGCTCGACCTACAAGGCCCTCTACGAGGCCGTGGGGCTCCACCGCGCCCCCACCGACATCCCCAAGACCTGGGAGAAGGTCGATCGCCTGGAGAGCCTGCTCGCCTTCGACGTCGGCACCGTGGTGGCCATGGAGGGCAAGGGGGTGGGCCGCGTGGTCGAGGCCAACCTCGGGCTCGAGAGCTTCAAGGTCGACTTCGAGCGGATCCGCGGCCTCACCGTCGGCTTCAAGGCGGCGCCGAAGCTGCTCAAGCCGCTCGCCACCCAGCACGTGCTCCGCCGCAAGCTGGAGGACCCCGCCTCGCTCAAGGCCCTGACGCCGCCGGAGCTGCTGCGCACCGTGCTCCAGAGCTACGACCGGCCGCTCACCGCCGGCGAGATCCGCGACATCCTCGCCGGGCTGGTCTCCGAATCCCAGTGGACCTCCTGGTGGACCGCCGCCCGCAAGCACTCCCAGGTGGTGGCGAGCGGCAGCGGCGCGCGCCAGACCTACCGCTGGGCCGACAGCAGCGGCGACGCCGTGGAGTCGGTGTGGAAGGCGTTCGAGCGCGCCGATCCGCGCAAGAAGATCGAGCGCCTGCGCCGCGAGGGGGCCCGCGACGAGGGGCTCCGCGACCGCATGGCCGCCAATCTCGCGGAGGTGGGCGAAAAGGTGGCCGACAGCGACCCCGGCCTCGCCTTCGAGATCTGGTTCGCCATCGAGCGCAGCGGCTCGAAGATCGTCGATCAGGTCGACTGGACGCCGGACGACCTGCTGGCCGATCAGCCGCAGCGGGTCTTCGGCGGCATCGAGGAGCGGCTCCTGCGCGAGCGGGCCTACGCGATGACCCGCGAGCGCCGCGAGGACTGGCCCGCCATCTACCGCGACGCCATGACCAAGGAGTCCGACCCCAGAGCCCTCGACCTCCTGGCCGACGGCCTCTCCGAGGGGGCGCCCCGCGAGCTCGACCGCCTGCTCGACAGCCTCCTCGCCCAACCGCACCGCAATCCGCCGGCCTTCGTCTGGCTGGCCGAGCGGGCGGCGGTGGACGAGGCGATGCGCACCCGCAACGCCCTGCGCATGCTGCAACAGATCCTCACCGCCCTCTCGCGCGACGAGTTCGCCCCCTACCGGGTCCGCCTGCTGGCCCTCGCCGAGTCCGGCGGCACCGTGCCGCGCCTGCTCAGCCACCTCAGCGAAGACCAGGCGGCGCAGGCCGAGGACGCCATCCAGCGGGCCGCGCCCCTGGAGCCCTACCAGCGCGAGCAGCTCGTCAACGCCATCCACCTCCGCTTCCAGGCGCTGCGCAAGGAGAGCGGACCGCCCCCCATCTATGCCCTCATCGGATCGGTGGAGGCCAAGCGGGCGGAGCTCCAACAGATCCTCTCGGTGGAGATCCCGGCCAACCGCAAGGCCATCGAGGAGGCCCGCGCCATGGGCGACCTGCGGGAGAACTTCGAGTACAAGTCGGCCCGCCAGCGGCACGAGTACCTGAACGCCCGCGCCGCCAGCCTCAACTCCGAGCTCCAGCGCGTCCGCCTGATCGAGCCCGGCGGCATGGACACCTCCGAGGTGCGCATCGGCACCCGGCTGCATCTGAAGGGAGCGCGCCCGCGGGTGGTGACCATCCTCGGCCCTTGGGAGAGCAAGCCGGAAGAAGACGTGATCTCCTACGAGTCCGATCTCGCCAAGGATCTCCTCGGCCGCAAGCCCGGCGACGCGGTCAGCCTGGGAGGCGAGAGCTGGACGATCGAGCGGATCGAGCCGTTCCAGTAGGTCCCTCCGTCTCTCGGGGGGAGGCCGTCCGTCCTTTTGGGGAGAGGGGTCTCCCCAAGAGGACGCTAAAGAAAGGCGCTACGCCGCGACCATCGGCCCATGGCTGTGACGGGCCGACTTCTGGACGGGCTGCGGCTCGAAGCCGATCACGCGGTTCGGCTGCTGGTTGCGGATCTCGACCGTCTCCAGATCGTAGCGCAGCACCACCGGCGAGCCGTCCTCCAGCAGGAGCTGGAGATCCGAATACCTGGTGAGCAGCGCCCGGCCCTGCGGGCTGCCGGCGTCGACGCGGGCGACCGGCGTCTGGCCTACGAGGCCCTTCTGGATCCAGCCGTCGTCGGTCCAGATGAACTCGCGGCCGGCGACCTCGCTGGTGGTGAGGAGCTGGCCGAGCTGCGCGCCCGGCTCGACGGTCACCACCTCCTGGCCCGGCCCCGGAGTCGGCGGCAGGCCCTCGGCCTCATGGTGGAGGGCGACGATCCCCACCACCAGCGCGAGCCCCATCACGGCGGCCGTCCGCAGGGCGGCCCGGACGGGGAGGATGGGGAAGAAGATCAGGCAGAACGCATGGAGCGCCCGCTCGAAGCGGGGCGCCGGCGGCTGCACGGCGATCTGCTGGCGGATCTGCTGGCGCAGTGCCGCCGGCGGCGTGGCGCGCTCGACCCGGCCGAGGTCGCTGACGACGCGCTGCATGGCGTCCAGACGCGCGCCGCACTCCGCGCACGAGGAGCAATGCTTCTCAATCTGGCGGATCTCCGAGTAGCCGAGCTCGGCGTCGAGGTAGGCGGAGATCTGCTCAGTGGAAACGTGGCGATTCATGACTGTTTCTCCAGGAGAGCCCGAAGCTGCTCCCGCCCCCGCGCGATGCGGGAGCGGACGGTCCCGACCCGGACCCCCAGCACTTCAGCAATCTCCTCATAGGATAACCCCTCCAGGTCTCGCAACACCACTGCCTCACGGAAGACGGGAGGCACCTGGGACAGGCCCTCCATGACGCGGCGCCCCTCATCGGCGGCGACCGCCAGCTCTTCCGGTCCGCGGCCGGGATCGGCGATGGTGACGCCGCTGCCCTCCTCGGCCTCGTCGTCGATCGACTGCGTCGCCGGATAGTGGCGCGACAGGCGATCGCGGCAGTGGTTGATCGCGATGCGGAACACCCAGGTCTTGAGGGTCGAACGGCCCCCGAAGCTCCCCAGGTGGCGGTAGATGCGCAGGAAGATCTCTTGCGTCAGGTCGGCGGCCTCCTCACGGTTGCCCGCGAGGCGCAGGGCGAGGTTGTAGATCATCTCGCCGAACCGTTCGTAGACCTCGTCGAAGGCCTGGAGATCGCCGCAGCGATGGCGTTCGACGAGCGCCACGTCGAGGGCCACATCGTGATGCGCTACCGGGTACACCGTTGCGACGCCCACCGAGTCCTCCCAGGGCGGATCGAGCCGCGCCCTGTTGTCATAGACCGTGGAGGCCTCGGAAAAGTTCCCGAGATTCTTCAAGGGAAGTCTAGGGTAGCACCAAACGGGAGGGTGGGGGGAAAGGTGCGGGCGGCCCTACTTCGCCGTCTCCGCCACCATCTGCCCCGGCGCCGCCCCCTGCCCGTAGTAGGCCAGCAGCCCCTGCACCACGGCCTGGGCGACCTGCTGGCGGTAGGCGCGGGTCTGGATGAGGGCGCGGTCCTGGTCGTTCGCCAGGTTGCAGATCTCCAGCAGCGCCTTGGCGGGGATCGAGTTGTAGCGCAGCACCGCCGGCACCCAGACGCTGTTGTCGCGGATGATCCGGTCGCGCACCGGGTTGAAGGGGTGGACCGGCAGGCCGGTGCTCTGGAAGGCGGCCACCACCTGCTTGGCGAGCTCGCGCGACAGGCCCTCGCTCTCCACCCGCTTCTGGCGCGGGAAGCTCACCGCCGGGCTCTCCTGCACCTCCTTGCGCGAGGCGTAGACCCCGCCGCTCTTGCTGTAGGTGCCGTCGCGCATGTCCGCCGCCGGCACGTAGGCCATCAGGCCCCGTAGCGAGGGGTGGAGGGAGTCGGCGTGGATCGACAGGAAGACCACCTTGTCCGGATCGCTGTCGGCCTTCAGCGTCTTGCGGTAGAGGCTGTTAGCCAGGTACCAGCGCAGGTTCACCCCCACCTTGGGATCGGCGATCGGATAGGGGGGCGTGGTCAGCACGGCGTGGCCGCGCGAGAAGGGGAGGACGTCCGTCTCCTGGACCTTGAACGCGTCGCCGTCGCGGGTGGTGACCAGCACCCGGGCCGCCGTCTGGGTCTCCAGCAGCCGCTTGATCCGCATGGCGACGTCGTACACGTAGAGGCTCTCCCAGACCCCTCCCATCGTCGCTCCGGAGTCGAGCCCGCCATGGCCGGCGTCGAGCACGATGGTGATCCCGGCCAGCCCCCGGGCCTTGACCTGGTTGCTGAAGCGGGCGCTCTGGCGCAGCCCCTCCTCGTACTCCTTGCGCTTCGGGTGCCCCTCGGGGAGGTACTCGGGCTGCAGGTATTCGAACGGGACCTTGACCCGGTAGCCGACCGGGATGTCGGTCACGTCCGGGATGCCGCTGCGCCGGGCGATCTTCAAGGCGAGATCGTTGACGTCCTTGGCGAAGACGCGGCCGGTGAAGCGCACCACCACCGAGGAGTAGAGGGCCTCATGGGGGCGCAGCCGGTAGACGGCGAACTCGCCGTCCTTGTCCGAGCCGTACTGGAGGAGATAGGGCTTCTCGGGCACGGGCAGGCCCGCGCGGAAGGCCGGCCGCAGCAGCTCCGAGGGGATGGTCACCGAGAAATCGCGCGCCACGTCCTCGTCGTGCAGCTCGTTGTACTCGCGGATGGCGCGGAAATTCTCGCCGTCGCCGGTGAACCAGACCGCCAGATTCCACAGGCTCTCCCGCCGCAGCGGCCCCAGGCCCCGCACCTTGTGGACCCAGCCGTCGGCCGCGCCGCGGTCGCTAGGGAAGAGGGCCTGGACCACCTTGAGCTGGAGCTCCGGGGAGAGGAGGTCGAAGGGGATCGTGTAGCGGGTGCCGGCCTGAAAGGTCCCGGAGCCGCCGTTCGCCTCGGCGATCCGCGAGCCGAGCCCGGCGTCGCCGCACAGGCGGACGGCGAAGGCGCCCACCCCCTCGCCGCGGTGGGGAGTGGCCTCGAGGTTGAGGCCGTGCGTCTCGGAGAGGGTGGCGGTGAGGCCATCCTCCAGCGGCGCGCGCACCGTGGCGAGATCCACCGGAAGAGCGGGCACGGCGGAGGCCGCGTACACGGCGGAAGCACCAAACAGGGTCACCAGGGACAGCAGGGTCACCAGGGACAGGAAGAATCCGGTATCGGCGCTTTTCTTCATGTCCCTGATGTCCCTGCTGTCCCTTGGTGTCCCTTGTTTTTTCCTCAGACCCTCTCCGCCCTTCGGAAGCCGGGCGCCACCACCCAACCCATCTGGCGCTCGAAGGCGCGCGCGGCGCGGAGCACCCCGGCCTCGTCGAACGGCCGGCCGAGGATCTGCAGCGACAGCGGCAGGCCGCCGGCATCCGTCCCGGACGGCACGGCGACCGCCGGCAGACCGGTCAGGTTCGCCGGGGTGGTGAAGACGTCGGAGAGGTACATGGCGAGCGGATCGTCCACCTTCTCCCCCAGCCGGAAGGCGGCCGAGGGAGTGGTGGGCGTCGCCAGCAGGTCGGCCGCGCGGAAGGCGGCGTCGAGCTCGTGGCGCATGCGCTCCAGCACGCCGCGGGCGCGGCCGTAATAGGCCTCGTAATAGCCGGAGGAGAGGGCGAAGGTGCCGAGCATGATCCGCCGCTTCACCTCGGGGCCGAAACCCTCGCCGCGGCTCTGGAAGTAGAGGTCCGCCAGGTTGTCCGCCTCGGGGGACCGCCGGCCGTAGCGCACGCCGTCGAAGCGGGCCAGGTTGGCGCTCGCCTCGGAGGTGGCGATCACGTAGTAGACGGCGATCGCCGCCTCCACGCTGGGCACCGAGACCTCGACCAGCTCCGCCCCCAGGGAGGTCAGACGGTCGAGCGACGCCCGCCAGTTGGCCGCCACGTCCCCGCCCAGCCGGGAGGGGTCGATCTCGCGGACGACGCCGATCTTGAGCCCGGCGATCCCCTCCTCGATCCCCTCCAGGTAGTCGGCGACCGGCTGGGCCGCGGAGGTCGCGTCGTTGGGATCGGCCCCGGCGATCACCCGGAGGCCCAGGGCGGCGTCGCGGACGTTGCGCGCGAAGGGGCCGATCTGATCGAGCGAGGAGGCGAAGGCCACCAGGCCGTAGCGGGAGACCCGGCCATAGGTGGGCTTCAGGCCGACCACGCCGCACATCGCCGCCGGCTGCCGGATCGAGCCGCCGGTGTCCGAGCCCAGCGCCAGCGGCGTCAGCCGCGCCGCGACGCTGACCGCCGAGCCGCCGCTCGAGCCGCCGGGAATC
>JAICSG010000770.1 GCA_025937035.1 Thermoanaerobaculia bacterium
CCCGGCGGGCGGCGTCGGTGGGGAAGCTCGGCTCGTCCGGATCGTCGGGCTTGGCGCCGGTCGCCGTGACCTGGGCGTGGTAGACCTTCATGGCGTCCGCCAGGGCCTGGTTGGCCTTCTGCTGCTGGCCGTTGCGGTAGTAGTAGAAACCGACCGCCAGGGCGATCACGAGGAGGAGGCCACCCACCGCGTAGACGAGGGTCCGCACGTGGGTTTCGGCGTACTCGACACTCCGCCCGACGACGGCGGTGAATTCGTCGCGCTTCATGTCTTTGCGGGTCAGACGCTGATTCATCGGAAAAACTCTCCCAACCTGTTCAGGGATGACGGCCGGCGTGAGCGGCGTAACGAGCGCAATAGGCTACCACAGCTCCGGCGATAAATCCTCCGGCGATACATCGCGGAGCCTACGGCTCGCGACCCACGCCCACGCCCTCCTCGCCGGCCTCGGGCGCCCCTTCCGCCCGGCGCAGGGCCCGCTCGATGGCGGCCCGCAGCGCCGTCGCCAGCGTCTCCGAGCTCGGTGGGTAGTGCATCGAGAGATGGCCCCCCGGCACCTCCGCCACCTCGGCGCCGCACAGCGCCAGCCCGGCCCAGACGGCGTCGTCCCCCAGGCCTTCCGCGGCCCGGACGTAGACCAGGCTGGTATCGAGCGGCTGCGGCTCGTAGGCGCGCACCGCCCGCCGGTGGGCGCGCACGACCCGCACCAGCCGGCGCAGCTCGGACAGGTCGAGCGCGGTGGGCCGGGCCCCCTCCTGGCGGACCTGCTCCAGGATGAGCTCCAGACGCGCCTCGGGAGCGAGCGCGCGCAGGCCCTCCAGGGTGACCGGCGGGTTCCTCTGGGTGACGTACTGCAGGATGGTCATCTCGGCGTCGCCGTCCCCGTCGTCCTGGAGCCGCGGGAAGCGCGCGGGGTCGGGAGCGTCGAGCAGCCCCAGGAAGGCCACCTCGCGCTGGAGGGAGCGGAGCCTGCGGGCCATCTCGAAGGCGATCAGACCGCCCAGCGAGCTGCCGGCCAGCAGGTAGGGACCCCGCGGCTGGAAGGCGAGCAGGGCGTCCACGTAGAGAGCCGCCATGGCCTCGACGGTCTCCAGCGGCTCCTCGCCGGCGGTGAAGCCGAGCGCCCGGAAGCCGTAGACCGGCTGGTCCGGCCCCAGGGCGGCCACGAGCTGGCGGTACATCAGAAGCTCGCCCGAGAGGGGATGGATCAGGAAGAGCGGCGGCTTCGCGCCGCCCGGCTGGAGACCCACCAGCACCGAGGGGATGGACCAGCCCTCCTCCTCGGGGGTGACGTCGTAGCCCAGCTCAGCCGCCAGCTCCCGGGTGCCGGCGGCCAGGGAGCCGACCGTGAGGCTCTCCCGCCACCGCTCCGCCACGCCGGATTCGACCCCCTTGTGCTGGTGGAACTTGACGTCGCCCAGCATGCGCGACTCGGCGTGGACACCGTCGGTCATGCGAGCCGATTTGGCCTTGTAGGGCTCGGCCATGTCCGGGTGGTAGTCGAGGCCCAGGAAGTCGCAGATCCCTTGCAGGACCGCCTCCGGCTCGCGCAGGAGATCCTCGAAGCGCACCCAGTGCTGCCTCCCGGCGGGAACGTCTTTCAGGAGCTCGATGATGTTCTCGTGGCTGGCCCGCCAGATCAGCTCGGCGAGCTGGCGCCGCGAGAAGGGGTGCTCGTGGCGGAAGAAGAGCTGGTCGAGCTTGGCCTCCTCGAACGAATGGACCATCCCCAGGGGGTGGCGGATGAGGTGGATGTAGCGCGGCTCCTCGAACCCCTCCTCGGCCCGCCGCAGGATGGCGGGGTCGAGCGCGTAGGAGGGGGTCTTGTCGACCAGGATGCGGCCGCCCAGCCACTCCTGCATGCGGCCGTAGAATTCGAGCGTCGTCAGATCCTCCCGCTCGGCCTCCTCGACCAGGGCCTCGGCCTCCTCGGAGCCGCAGCCGCGGATCTCCATCACCCCGCGGACGGCCCCCTCCAGCCAGAAGGCGTCGCGGCCGGTGAAGGCGGCCCGCCGCTCCCGCAGGGTGTTGAAGGAGAGCAGCTCCAGCTCCGGCGGCGAGAAGAGCCGCGGATGGCCGCCGAGCATGACGCGCATCAGCGTCGAGCCCGAGCGCGGCGGGGAGAGGACGAAGACCGCCGGCGGGTTCTTGGCGCGCGGGGCCCGCGGCGGCGGCGGGAGCGGCCGGATCAGGCTCCGGAGCCGCGCCAGCTCGGCGTCCCCCGCCACTCCCAGGGCCTCTCGCCGGGACCCGGAGCCGATGCCGAACAGCCTTGCCACCGCTTTCGGGTGCTGGTCGATCAGGTAGGCGGACATCTCGGCGATCGTGGGGTAGTCGAAGATCACCACCACCTGGACGATCTCCCGCAGCGTCTCCTGGAGCCGGCTGACCAGCACGGCGCCGCTGATCGAGCTGCCGCCCAGGGCGAAGAAGTCGTCGTGCACGCCGACCCGGGGAAGCTTGAGGGTCTCCTGCCAGAGGCCGGCCAGGAAGCGCTCGAGGTCGTTGTCCGGCGGCACGTAGGTGGCCTCGAGGCCGGCCGGCGCCGCGTCCGGGGTGGGCAGGGCCCGCCGGTCCACCTTGCCGTTGGCGGTCAGCGGCATGCGGTCGAGCACCACCAGGGCGGACGGCAGCATGTATTCCGGCAGGTTGGCGGCCAGGGCCTCCCGCAGCTCCGGCAGGGCGGGCGCCGGCCCGTCCGGCACCACATAGGCCACCAACCGCTTCTCCGCTCCATCCTCGCGGACCAGCACCACCGCCTCGCGCACGGAGGGTTGGGAGGCCAGGGCCGACTCGATCTCCCCCAGCTCGATGCGGAAGCCGCGGATCTTCACCTGGTGGTCGATCCGGCCCAGGTATTCGAGGTCGCCGCCGGCCAGGTGCCGCGCCAGG
>JAICSG010000117.1 GCA_025937035.1 Thermoanaerobaculia bacterium
CCCGCGACGTGGCCCGCGCCCAGGCCACCCAGGCGGACGAGCAGCTCCGGCTGGTCCGCAACGGCCCCTCCCGCGAGCGCATCGATCAGGCCCGCGCCCAGCTCTCTCAGGCGGAAGCCGCCCTGCGGGCCACGGGGGTGGTGCTCAACAACCTCACCCTCACGGCGCCCTTCGACGGCCTGGTGACCGTGCGCCACCGCGAGCCGGGGGAGATCGTGGCCGCCGGCTCCCCCGTGCTGACCCTGATCAATCCGGAGGACCGCTGGGTGCGGATCTACATCAAGGAGGACCGGGTCGGCTCGGTTCACCTCGGGAGCCGCGCCGCCATCTCCTCGGACACCTATCCCGGCAAGACCTACCCGGGCGAGATCGCCTACATTGCCTCGGAGGCCGAGTTCACGCCCAAGAACGTGCAGACCACCGAGGAGCGGGTCAAGCTCGTCTACGCCGTCAAGGTGCGCATCCTCCAGGACCCCGCCTACGAGCTCAAGCCCGGCCTGCCGGCGGACGTCCGGCTGCCGGAGGTGAAGGCGTCCGTAAGGGGATAAACCCTGTGCCTGCCGATCCCCTCCTCCGCGTCGAAGGCCTCACCCGCAAATTCGGCGACCTGACCGCCGTCGCGGGGGTGAGCTTCGAGGTCGGCCGCGGCGAGCTGTTCGGCCTGGTGGGGCCGGACGGCGCCGGCAAGACCACCACCCTGCGCATGCTCGCCGGGGTCCTCAGGCCGACCTCGGGGGACGCCCTGATGGAGGGGATCTCCATGGCGCGCGACCCGGAGCGGGCCAAGCCCCGGCTGGCCTACATGTCCCAGCGCTTCGGCCTCTACGCCGATCTGACGGTGGCGGAGAACCTCCGCTTCTATGCCGATCTCCATCTGGTGCCCCGCGCCGAGCGCGCGGCCCGCCTGGAGCGGCTCTACCGGTTCTCGAACCTCGGCCCCTTCAAGGACCGTCTGGCCGGCAAGCTCTCCGGTGGGATGAAGCAGAAGCTGGGCCTCTCCTGCGCCCTGATCCATCAGCCGGAATTGCTGCTGCTCGACGAGCCCACCTTCGGCGTCGATCCGGTCTCCCGGCGCGACCTCTGGCTGATCGTCCACGAGATGGTGGAGCAGGGGGTGACCGCGGTGGTGAGCACCGCCTACATGGACGAGGCCGAGCGCTTCGACCGCCTGGCGCTGCTGCACCAGGGGAGGGTGCTGGCCCTGGACACCCCCTCCGCGCTCCAGAAGGGCCTGGAGGGGGAGATCCTGGAGCTGCGCACCGACCGCGTGCGGGAGGCCCGCGAGGCCGCCTCCAGGCTCCCGGCGGTGCGCCGGGCCGCCATCTTCGGCGACCGCCTCCACCTCACCGTCCCCTCGGCGTCCGCGGACGGGCCGGCCGTGGAGGCCGCGCTCCGCCAGGCCGGCTTCGCGCCGCGCGAGGCCCGGCCCATCCCCCCCTCGCTGGAGGACGTCTTCATCGAGCGCATCGCCGCCGCGGAGGCCGCATGAGCGCAGCCGTGGAGGTGGAGAATCTGACCAAGCGCTTCGGCGATTTCGTGGCCGTGGACGCCGTCTCCTTCTCAGTCGAGACCGGCGAGGTCTTCGGCTTCCTGGGCCCCAACGGGGCCGGCAAGACGACCACGATCAAGATGCTCACCGGCCTGGTCCCTCCGAGCTCCGGGCGGGGGACGGTGGCCGGGCTCGACATCCTCCGGCAGGGGACGGAGATCAAGCGCCACATCGGCTACATGTCGCAGCTCTTCTCGCTCTACGCGGACCTCACGGTCGAGGAGAACATCGCCTTCTTCTCCGGCCTCTACGGGGTGCCCCGGGAGCGGCGGGCGGCGCGGCGCGACTGGGTGCTGGAGATGGCGGGCCTCCAGGAGCAGCGCGGGCGGCTCACCGGCGAGCTCTCGCTGGGCTGGAAGCAGCGCCTGGCCCTCGGCTGCGCCGTGCTGCACGAGCCGCCGGTGCTCTTCCTGGACGAGCCCACCTCGGGGGTGGACCCCATCTCCCGCCGCGGCTTCTGGGACCTGATCTACGCCCTGGCCGCTGGCGGGACCACGGTCTTCGTGACCACCCACTACATGGAGGAGGCGGAATTCTGCCACCGGCTGGCGCTGATGAACCGGGGCAAGCTGATCGCCCTCGACACCCCGGCGCGGCTGCGGCAGGGGCTCCGCGAGCCGCTCCTCGAAGCCCGCACCAGCGACGGCACGCGGACGATCGAGACCCTGGAAAAAGCCCCTGGAGTCGCCCAGGCCGGCCTCTTCGGCCGCGCCGTCCACGTCACCCTCAAGGAGGGGGAGGACGTCGAGCGCGACCGCGCCCGCCTCGCCGAGCTGCTGGCCGGGCGGGGGATCGAGGTGGAGAGCATCGAGCCGATCGAGCCTTCGCTGGAGGATGTGTTCATCGCCCTGGTGGAGAAGACGGGCGGGGCGGTGGTGGATTGAGCCCCACCCGCCTCCTCGCCGTCGCCCGCAAGGAGCTCCTGCAGCTCCGCCGGGACCCCCGCAGCCTGATGCTCGCCTTCGCGTTGCCGGTGCTCCTGCTGATCCTCTTCGGCTACGCCATCTCCTGGGACGTGCGGGACATCCGCGCCGCCGTGCTCGACCAGGACCACTCGGCCTCCAGCCGCGACCTGGTGGACGCCTTCCGCTCCTCCGGCTACTTCACCATCGTGCGCTTCCTGGCGCGCAGCGCCGAGACCGGCCCCCTCCTGGAGCGCGGAGGGGCGCAGCTCATCCTGGTGATCCCACCGGGATTCGAGCGCGACCTCGGCGCCGGCCGCGCCGCCCCCCTCCAGGCGATCCTCGACGGCAGCGACGCCAACACGGCAACCATCGCCCAGGGGTACGCCGAGGCCGTGGTGCGCACCTGGTCCAGCCGCGCCGTGCTGCGCGGGCGCTCGGTGGTGCCGCCGGTCGATCCGGAGACCCGGGTCTGGTTCAACGAGGAGCTGGCCAGCCGCAACATGATCGTGCCGGGGCTGGTGGCGGTGATCATGATGATCATCGCCGCCATGCTCACCTCGCTCACTATCGCCCGCGAGTGGGAGCGGGGGACCATGGAGCAGCTCGCGGCCACCCCGGTCAGCCGGCTGGAGGTGGTGCTGGGCAAGCTCCTGCCCTACCTCGCCATCGGCCTGATCGACGTGATCGTCAGCAGCGTCCTCGGCGTGCTCCTCTTCAAGGTGCCGTTCCGGGGGAGCGCCGCCCTCCTGATGCTCCTCTCGGCCTGCTTCCTCACCGGCGCCCTGGGGCTCGGCCTGTTCATCTCGGCGGTGGCCCGCTCGCAGGTGCTGGCCACCCAGCTCGCCATGATCGCCACCTTCCTGCCCACCCTGCTGCTCTCGGGGTTCATGTTCTCGATCCGCACCATGCCGGCGGCCCTGCGGGCGATCTCCTATCTCGTGCCGGCCCGCTACTTCCTGGTGGTCACGCGGGGGATCTTCCTCAAGGGGGTGGGCCTGGAGGTGCTCGCCCTCCAGGGGCTCCTGATGGCGGTCTTCGCCACCACCGGCCTCGGGCTGGCCGTGAGCCGCTTCCGGAAGGAGCTGCAATGAGCGTCCGGGCGAAATTCGAGCGCATCCACGAGATGGTCCGCAAGGAATTCCGCCAGATCTTCCGGGACGCGCGGATGCGCGGCGTCCTCTTCGTGGCGCCCCTGCTCCAGCTCATCGCCTTCGGCTACGCGGTGTCGACCGACGTGCGGGACGCCGCCACCTTCGTGATCGATTCCGACCAGACCCCGGCCTCGCGCGAGCTGGTGGACACCTTCACCGCCTCCGGCTACTTCCGGGTGGTGGGGCGGTCGCAGCGGCCGACCGACCTCGTGCGAGCCCTCGATCGCGGGGACGCGGTGCTGGGGTTGGTGATCCCGGTGGATTTCGAGCGCGACGTCCAGAGCGGCCGGCCCACCAAGGTGCAGCTCCTCTTCGACGGCACCGACTCCAACGTGGCCACCGTGGCGCAGGGGTATGCCGGGCGGATCGTCCAGAGCTGGGCGGCCCGGCGGGTGCCGCAGCGGATGCCGCCGGGGGTCGACCTGCGGTCCCGGGCCTGGTTCAACCCCAACCTCGAAAGCCGCACCTACAACGTGCCGGCGGTGATCGGCGCCATCCTGACCCTGATCTGCCTGGTGCTGACCTCGCTCGCCATCGTGCGCGAGCGGGAGATCGGCACTCTGGAGCAGCTCATGGTGAGCCCGCTCACCCCCGGCGAGCTGATCCTGGGCAAGACCATCCCCTTCGCCCTCATCGGCCTCGCCGACCTGGGGCTGATCACGGCCGTGGCCCTGCTCTGGTTCCACATCCCCTACAAGGGGAGCGTCGTCCTGCTGCTGCTGGCGAGCGTGCTCTACATCCTTTCGGCGCTGGGGGTGGGGCTCTTCATCTCGACCATCTCGCGCACCCAGCAGGAGGCCTTCATGTCGGCCTTCCTGTTCTTCATGCCCACCCTGCTGCTCTCGGGGTTCATGTTCCCGGTCACCAGCATGCCGGCCGTTTTTCAATGGCTGACCCTGATCAACCCGGTACGCCACTACATGGAAATCGTAAGGGCCCTGTTCCTCAAGGGCGCCGGCCTCGAAGCGCTCTGGCGGCAGTTCCTGGCTCTCTTCCTGATGGGCATCGGCATCCTCTGGCTGGCGGCGGAACGGTTCCGGAGAAGGGCGGGGAGCTAGGCCGCCCGGGTATTCATCCCCGGGCGGGCAGCTCGATCTCATCAAACGAGCCCACCACCCGATCCGCCTCCCGCAGGAGCTCCCTCTCATGCGTGGTGGCCAGCCCGATCACCGGCATGCCGGCCCGGCGGGCGGCCTCGATGCCGCGGGGGGAGTCCTCGATTACCAGGCAGCGGTCCGGGGGGGCGCCGAGCTGTCCGGCGGCGTAGAGGAAGAGGTCCGGGGCCGGCTTGGCCCGGCCTCCCACATGGGTGGGGAAGTAGACCCGGGAATCGAAGAAGCTGGAGATCCCGAGCTTGCGGTCGGCCACCGCGAACAGCTCCTCGGGCATGGAGGTGGCGATGCAGGTGGCGTAGCGGCCGCGCACCCGCTCCTCGAAGAATTCCGGGAATCCTGCGGTGAAGCGCACCTCCCGCTCGAACAGCCCGCGGATGATCTCCAGCCGCTCGGCCACCAGGACGTCCGGGTCCCCCTCGACGCCGTACTGCTCCTGGAGCAGGAGGACCCCGGCGCGCTGGCCCAGGCCCGTGATCAGGGGCTTGGTGCGCGCCAGGTCGAAGGCGATGCCGCGCCGGCGGAGAAACTCCATCTCGCACCGGTCCCAGACCGTCTCACTGTCGAGGACGACGCCGTCGCAGTCGAAGAGGATGGCTTCGATCACGCTGGAAACGGGAGAGGCTCGCGGATGAGGATCAGCCGCCGTTGCCGCCCTGCTGCTCGGCCCGCAGCCGCTCGGCCTCCTTCCGTCCGCGCTCGGTGAGCTTCAGCTCGACCTCGCGGTTGGCGGGAGGAAGGGTCTTGTGCTCCAGGAGCTTGAGACGCCGGAGCTCCTCGAAGTCTCCGGGATTGCTGACGACGCGGCCGGAGAGCCGGTACTGGGGCATGCCCCGTCTCTGGGAGCCCATCAGATAGGCGCCCGCATCCAACGCCAAGAGCCCGGCCCGGGCCCCCTCGGAAAGCTTGATCTCATCCATCCGCGCATTCTATCCCGGGCCGCGACAGGTGAGGAGGGGGGCTCCACGACCTCGAAAGGCCTGTTTGTGTCGCGAGATGACCCCTTCACGCGGCATTCCCCCGAGACAATGCCGCATGGTTGCAGCTTTATGCCGCATCATGACTCCTCCTTGCGACTCCAAGCTCAGGAAATGCCACCAGAAGGGCTCTTTTTGCCGCGAGGAGCCGCCCTGGTGCGTCATTGTCGGTGCTTTGAATGCCAGACGGCTTCGAAGCGGCGCGTTATCGGATCTTCTCGCGGCAAGAGAAGCCCTCTGTGCCGCAAGAAAGGCTATTCTTGCGACATCATCTCGGCTTAGAGGAGAACTTTGTCGCGACAATGGCGCGAGAAGCCGGGTGGTCGCTGCTCAAGGAGCGGGGAATGCCGCGAAAAGCCTCCGCCTTGCGGCATCGGGCCCCCTTCCTGCGGCAAATCAGGCCCACCAAAACCTTGCGGTGCTTCTTGCGTAAGCATTGGTGACCCTGGCGGGCTCTCTTCACATCGCGAGACCGTCGTCCCCTTTCGTCGGCGCCACCGGATCTGGAACGCGTTGGCGTGGTAGAATCCAAGAAGTTGTAATCAGTAATGAAGGATGGCTTCTTCAGACACACCTCGAGAGGGCAACACGGATTCGCTGAGTCCGTCCCATCCACCCTTGCCCCAGGAGACCCCAAGATGAGTAAACGCTTCCTCTTGTCCGCTTGCGCGGCGCTGACCACATGCCTTCTGACGGCCGGAGCGGCCGCCGCGGGCAATGCCAGGGCCGCCTGGCCCTCCCTCCAGTCGCAGTTGGCCCAGGACCGGGTGCCGGCCGGGAGCCCGCTCGCCAAGCTGATCGCGAGCAACCAGGACTTCCAGCTCCTGCACCCCGGAGAGGCCTACGACAAGGTCGCCGCGCCGCTCTGGCTGCGCGTCCTCTGGCGCAAGGAGCATCCGGACATGCAGTACGTCCCGGGCGACGGCAGCGGCGGCTACCCCCTGGTGCTCAAGGAGGTCTACGAATGGATGGTGTCCCATCCGGACCTGCAGCCGGGCAGCCTCGGGAGGGGGATGGCGGTGGAGAAGAAAAAGCCGGCCGGTCCCAAGCCGGTCCCCGGGCCGGATTTCAGCATCTCGGGCACGCAGCCCAGCCCGCGGTCGGAGTCGGACATCCGGGTGAATTTCTGGGATCCGAGCCGCATCGTGGGCGCTTCCAACAACCTCCATGGGGGCGGCTCGCTGGCGATCGCCTACTCGTCCGACGGCGGCGCCACCTGGAAGCAGACCGTGATGCCGCGCGACCCCACCGAGGCCTTCCAGTCCGATCCGGCGGTGGACTGGGCTTCGGACGGCACCGTCTGGGCGACCACGATCAGCGTCTACACCTCGCCGTTCCGTCTCTTCCTGCGCGCCTACAAGTCGACCGACAGCGGCGCCACCTGGAAGATGGACAGCACGATCTCCAGCGCGGACCAGAACCAGGCCGACAAGCAGATGATGTGGACGGACCACAGCGAGCAGTCCCCCTTCAAGGACAACATCTACGTCATCTGGCATGACGGCCGGGCGGTGTTCGTGAGCCACCACACCCCGGGCGGCGGGTGGTCCGATCCGCTGCAGATCAGCGGCGGCGAGACGATCGGCACCGGCATCGGCAGCGACATCAAGACCGACGGCCTGGGCCACGTCTACGCCTTCTGGCCGGACACCGGCAGCCGCAAGATCTACTTCGCCAAGTCGACCGACGGCGGGAATTCGTTCTCCGCGCCGAAGGCGGTCAGCCCGACCTTCCAGTCGTTCCAGACCATCCTCCCGGCCCAGGCCAGCCGTGGGGCGCTGCTCTACACCACCGCGGGCGCCCAACTCAACGGCAAGAGCACCAACCTCTACGTCGCCTGGACCGACCTCTCGGGCGCCAAGGGGTGCAACACGCCGGTCAACGATCCCCAGGACAACGTCAATTCCACCTGCAAGGCCCGCATCTGGTTCTCCCGCTCGGTCGACGGCGGCACCAAGTGGACCAAGGCCAAGGCCATCAACAACGCGTCGACCAAGAACGACCAGTTCAACCCATGGCTGGCGGTGGACGAGTCGACGGGCCTGCTGGGGCTCATGTACTACGACTCGGTCGGCGGGCCGCGGACGAGCGTCAACGTCTTCTTCCAGTCGTCCGCCAACGGCGGCACCACCTGGAGCGCCCCCGTGCGGGTCTCCTCGGCGTCGAGCGACGACGAGGACTTCAACGATCCCAACCAGTTCGGCGACTACAACGCCCTGTCGGCCGCCTCGGGCACGTTCTTCCCCTCGTGGACGGACCGCCGCGATCCCAACGGCAAGGAGGAGATCTGGTCGGCGCCGATCCGGATTCAGTCCAAGTCCTGCCAGGGCGTCGATTCGAGCTCCCCGGGCCTGAAGATCTTCATCGACGGCATTGAGGACCTGTTCGCGAATTCCTGCGCGCCGTAGCACCTCCAGGGGGGCCCTCGCCCGTCAGGGCCCCCCGCTTCGCCTCTCTCCCACCGATGACGGAGCGCCATCCGGACCCGCAAGCCCTGCAGCGCTTCGCCGTGGGGGAGGTGTCGACGGTCGAATCCGCCGAGATCGAGCGGCATCTGGTGGTCTGCACCGACTGCCGCGACCGGGTCGATGAGGCTGTCGGCAGGGTGAGCCTGCCGCTCTTCCAGTGGCTGGGCTCGGACTACGACGAAGCGCTCGATCGCGCCGTGCTCGGGGCGGCCGAGCGGCTCGCGGGTTTGCGGCGGGAGGCTCGCGGCGCCGAGGATCTGCTGGCGGAGCTGCTGCGGGAGCCCGAGGCCTTGCGTCAGGGCAAGATCCGGGAGGACGAGCGCTTCCACTCGGTGAAGCTCTGCGAGCTTCTGCGGACCCGCGGCCGGGAACGATGGCTTTCCGATCCCGCCGAGTCGCTCGATCTGGCGGAGCTGGCCGTGGGGGTCGCGGAACGTCTCGACCCGGGCCGGTACGGGGCGATGCTGGTCGAGAACGCCCGCGCCCTCTCCTGGGCCTATCTCGGCAACTCCCTTCGGCTGAAGTCCGATCTACGGCGGGCGGAGCAGGCTCTCAAGAGGTCCTGGGATCATCACCGGTCCGGGGGCGGCGATCCTTATACCGAAGGGGAGCTCCTCTTTCTCACCTCGTCCCTGCGGATCGTTCAGAGCCGGACTGGCGAGGCGGTTCGGCTCACCGATCAGGCCGCCGCGCTCTATCGCACGATTGGGGAGACCCAGCGCGAAGGCTCCGCGCTGATCAAAAAGGGACTCGCGCTGAGCAAGGCGGGTCTGTACGAGGAGGCGATCGAGGCGAC
>JAICSG010000792.1 GCA_025937035.1 Thermoanaerobaculia bacterium
GAAGCGCTCCTCGAGTCGCTCGCCCGGCAGCTCCTCGAGCGGGCCGGCCAGGTGTGGAACCTCTACGGCCCCACCGAGACCACGATCTGGTCCACGGTGCGGCCGGTCACCCCGGGCATCCGGCCGGACATCGGACGGCCGATCGCCAACACGCAGGTCTACGTGCTGTCCGGCGGCGGCAGCCCGGCGCCGCTGGGGGTGCCCGGCGAGCTGCTGATCGGCGGCGACGGCCTGGCCCGCGGCTACCACGGCCGTCCCGACCTCACCGCCGAGCGCTTCGTGCCCGATCCCTTCCGGGCCGGCGGTCACCGCCTCTACCGGACGGGTGACCTCGCCCGCTTCCTTCCGGACGGCAGGCTGGAGCTCCTGGGCCGCATCGACTTCCAGGTGAAGGTCCGCGGCTTCCGCATCGAGCTGGGCGAGATCGAGGCCGTGCTCAACCGGTATCCGGCCGTGGCCCAGGCCGTGGTCGTGGCCCGCAGCCAGGGCGAGGGGGATGCCATCCTCGCGGCCTACCTGGTGCCGGCCCCAGGGGCCGGCACGGCCGACGTCCAGGACGTGCGGGCGCTCGTGCGGGAGCGCCTGCCGGAGTACATGGTGCCGTCCGCCTTCGTGGTGCTGGAAGCCTTCCCACTCACCCCCAACGGCAAGGTGGACCGCAAGGCCCTGCCGGCGCCCGAGCGCACCGCGCCGGAGGCCGGCTACGTCGCCCCCTCCACCCCCACCGAGGAGGCTATCGCCGCCCTCTGGGCCGAGGTGCTCAAAGTGGAGCGGGTCAGCGTGCGGGCCAGCTTCTTCGAGCTGGGTGGCCACTCGATCCTCGCCACCCGGCTGATGTTCCGCATTCGCGAGACGCTGGGCGCCGACCTGCCCCTGCGCACCCTCTTCCAGGCACCCACCGTGGCCGATCTGGCCGCCGCCGTGGCGGCACACCGCGCCGAGGGGGTGGAGGACTTCTCCGGCGACCTGCCGCAGATCGAGCCGAATGCCGCCGAGGCCGGCCTGCCGTTCCCGCTGACCGACGTGCAGGAGGCCTATTGGATCGGCCGCAGCGGCGCGCTCGAGCTGGGCTCGGTCTCGACCCACCTCTATTTCGAGATCGACACGCCGGAGCTCGACGTGGCGCGGCTCAACCACGCGCTGCGGCGGCTCATCGACCGTCACGGCATGCTGCGGGCCATCGTGCTGCCGGACGGTCGCCAGCAGATCCTCGGCGAGGTGCCTCCCTACTCGGTGGCCGTGCTCGACGTGCGAGGGCTCGGCGAGCCCCAGGCCGAGCACGGGCTGATGGAGGTGCGCGGCCGCATGTCGCATCAGGTGCTGCCGGCCGACCGCTGGCCGCTGTTCGAGATCGCGGTCTCGCTGCTCGACGGGCGGGTGCGGCTGCACGTCAGCCTCGACCTCCTGATCGGCGACGCCTGGAGCTTCCGCATCCTCGGCCGCGAGCTGGGCCAGCTCTACATGGAGCCGGATCTGGAGCTGCCGCGCCTCGACCTCTCCTTCCGGGACTACGTGCTGGCGGAGGCGGCCCTGCGCGAGTCGCGCGCCTATCAACGGGCGCTCGCCTACTGGCGCGAGCGGCTGAGCACGCTGCCGCCCGCGCCGGCCCTGCCGCTGGCCCGCACCCCGGCCGAGGTGGAGTCTCCGCGCTTCGTGCGCCGCCCCGGCAGGCTCGACCGCCGGCACTGGGAGCGCCTGAAGGGGCTGGCGAGCCGCGCCGGGCTCACCCCCTCGGGCGTGCTGCTCGCCGCCTGGACCGAGGTGCTCGCCGCCTGGAGCGAGAGCCCGGACCTGACGATCAACCTGACGCTGTTCAACCGCCTCCCCCTGCACAGCCAGGTGGACGACATCGTGGGCGACTTCACCTCGGTGACGCTGCTCTCCGTGGAGGGGGGCCCGGTCGCCAGCTTCGAGGAGCGGGCCCGCCGGATTCAGGGGCGGCTCTGGGACGACCTCGATCACCGGCTGGTGAGCGGCGTCCGCGTGCTCCGCGAGCTGTCGCGGCTGCGCGGCGGGATCGGCACTACCATGCCGGTGGTCTTCACCAGCACGCTGAACCAGGTGGAGAAGGCGGGGCCGGAGGAGGCGGAGGAGGAGGCCGCGCCGGCGGCCGGCGGCTGGGTCTACGGCATCTCGCAGACGCCGCAGGTCTGGCTCGACCACCAGGTCACCGAGAGCCGGGGCGCCCTCAGCTACAAGTGGGACGCCGTCGACGAGCTGTTCCCGGCGGGGATGCTCGACGACATGTTCGCCGCCTACGAGGGTCTGGTCGGAAGGCTGGCGGACGGCGAGGATGCCTGGCGCGAGCCGGTGCGCGACCTCCTCCCGGCGAGCCAGCTCCGCCTGCTCGCCGAATACAACGCCACCGCCGCTCCCGTGCCGGCGGGGCTCCTGCACGAGCCCTTCCTGGCCCAGGCGGCCCGTCGGCCGGAGGCCCCCGCCGTGATCACCTCGGCGCGGCGGCTGACCTACGGCCAGCTCGACCGCGCCTCGCTCGCCCTCGCCCACCGGCTCCGGCGCCTGGGGGTGCGGCCGAACCAGCTCGTCGGCATCGTGATGGAGAAGGGGTGGGAGCAGGTGGTGGCGGCCCTCGCCATCCTGCGCGCCGGCGGCTCCTACCTGCCCATCGACGCCCACCTCCCGGCCGAGCGCCTGCGCTACCTGCTGGAGCGCGGCGAGGCCGCCGTGGCCCTCACCCAACCCCCCTTCGCGGACACCCTCGACTGGCCCGCCGGCGTGGCGCGGGTCGTGGTGGACGATTCCGAGCTCGAGGGTCCGGCCCTGGAGC
>JAICSG010000306.1 GCA_025937035.1 Thermoanaerobaculia bacterium
CCAGGGCTCCCGCTCGGGGGAGCCCTCGCCGAAGCGTTGCATCGACCGCTCGGCGGCGGCGACGAAGGTCTCGGGGTCCTCGGCGATCTCGACCAGCGCCAGCTCGCCATAGGGGCGCACCACGTCGCGGATGGGGGTCGAGACCACCGGCCGCCCTCCCGCCAGGTACTCGGGGGTCTTGGTGGGGCTGATGAAGCGGGTGGATTCGTTGCGCGCAAAGGGCATCAGGGCCGCGTCCCAGCCCGCGAGATAGGACGGCAGCTCGTCGTAGGACTTCATGCCCAGGTAGTGGAGATTGCTCCGCCGCGGCAGGGTCTCGGGGTCGATCTTCACCACCGGGCCGACCATCACCCACTGCCAGTCCGGCCGGGCGTCGGCCGCCGCGGCCAGGAGGTCGAGGTCGATCCGCTCGTCGATCACCCCGAAGTAGCCCAGGCGCGGCCGGGGGATCGCCGCCTGGTCGGCCGGCTCGGGCGCCGGCCGGCGGGCCCGCCCGAAGTGCTCGGCGTCGATGCTGCTCGGGAAGGCGTGCACGGAAGGATGGCGCTCGCGCTTGGCCTCGTAGAGGCTCTGGCCGCCGGTGAAGACGAGGTCGGCGAGCTCCAGCAGCCGGCGCTCCCGCTCCAGCAGGGCCGGCGGCGCGCCGCGGAAGAGCGACAGCTCGTCCATGCAGTCGTAGATGACCGCCGCGGGCTCCAGGTCCTCCGAGAAGCCGAGGGCCATCGGGGTGTAGTACCAGAGGACGTAGTCGCTGATGCCGTGCTCGGCGAGCATCCCCTGGAGCAGGTCGCGCTGGGCCGCCTCGACCTCCTCAGGAGGCAGGCCGTGCGGCAGGCGCGGCACGGCGACCCGGACCCCTCCGGGGCGCTCGCTGACGTCGAGACGGGCGGGGCCGTCTTCGCTGCTCGGATCGAAAAAAACGGGCTCCTCGAAGAAGAACACCCGGCGGTCGCGGGCGAAGCGGCTCATCAGGTGCTGGGGCCGCTGGTAGACGAAGTCCCACCGCAGATGGGAAAGGCAGACGAGGTCCGGCTTGGGGGCGAGGCCGGGCATAACTTGTTGGGCCTCCTTCTCAAAAGGCTGCATGCTTGCTCTCCTGGTTGTCTTCCCGGCCGGCCGTATCGCGGCGCGCGTCCGGGTCCTGATCTGTGAACGGCTCCCCCTGGAAGCGGGCGATCTGCCGCGCCAGCTCCTCGGCGAGGGGGGAATGGACCTCCCGGCGGCCCGACGGGTCGGGATACCCCCAGAGACCGCTCCGGCAGTAGCGGTCGTCGTCCCAGCCCGGGTAGTCGAGAATCGGATAGAGGCAGATGCCGTGGACAGGGATCCCCTCCCGCCGCACGGCCATCACCTCGTCGGCGATGTAGCGGAGCCAGCCGTGGCGGTGGTCGTCCTGGGCGCCGGTCTCGGCGACCATCAGGGGACGGCCGTAGCGTTCCCACGCCTCGCGCAGGATCTCCCGGAAGGGCCGGTAGAGGGGGGTCCCCCACTCGACGGCCGGCCCGTCCAGAATCCATTGGTTGTTCGGGTAGTAGTTGAGCCCGACGACGTCCAGGTAGCGCTCGTCGCCGCCGAGCTGGGGCCAGAGGCGCCCGGTGATCAGATCCCACCCCTGGAACTGGGCCTGCCGGTGCCCCTCGGCGGCGGCCCGCGTCTCCGGCTGCCGCGGATCGGCCTCGATGTGGATCGCGGGATCGCAATGGAGGATGCGGGCCCGCGAGTCGACGCTCCAGATGGCGTCGACAGCCGCCAGGGCCGCCCGCGCGAGCTGGACCTTGAGCTCGAACCCCCGGTCGGTCTCACAGGGGTTGAAGTAGCCGACCTCGCCGCCGGCCCAGGACCAGAAGGAGATCTCGTTGATCGGCACGTACCAGGGGGGCTCGTCGGTCTCGGCGGCGATCAGCCGGGCCACGGCGCGGGCGTAGTCGGCGAAGCGGTCCACGAATTCGGGGCGGAAGATGTCGAGGCCGTCCGGCCAGCCGTAGTGGCAGAGGTCCCAGAGCACCTGCACCCCGGCCTCCCGCGCGGCCCGCACCAGGGGGAGCAGCGAGGAGAAGTCGTAGCGGCCGGGGGAGCGCTCGATGCGGTGCCAGCGGGCGCCGTCGCGCACGGTCCGCACGCCGAGGCGGCGGACCCGCCCGTAATCCTCGGCGGCGAAGCAGTCGTGCCCCGTCGCGGCGATGAGATCGAGGCGGCGCCCGTCATTCCTCCGGTGACAGGAGCACTCGAAACCTACCATCCAGAAACTTCTCAGCATCCGTCGTTCAGCCCTCGCGCGGGCCATGGGCTGCAAGATGCGGACCACTGCGGGAGCGCCGGAGCCGTGCCCGCCCCGGGCGGGAGAGGCAGGCCTCCCTTTATCGAAACAGGCCAAAAGAACCCCGGAAAGGGCTACAGGAGGGCGTGCAAGAGCTACAAGGCCGCGGCCTCCACGAGAGCAGGCACCAGAATGGGTAAGGGCGACCAACGCGGTCGTGGTGACCCCGCCGGATCGCCCGTTCTTGGAGGGTTTCCATGTTCTCCCAGACTCCGCGGAAAGCCGCCGCCGCCCTGTTCCTCGCCACCGCCCTCACCCTGTCCTGCGCCGCCCCCTCGCAGGCCGCGTTCTGGGGCCAGCCCCACCGCGGCGCCGAGGACCCAGCGAGAACGGAGCCTGGCCGCGGGCTCATCGCCTTCCTGCTCCATATCGTCGCCTTCGCCGGCGGGGCCATGGACCCCAACGGCGCCCACTGACCCGGAGCCCGCCACCGGCGCCTTCGGGCGCCGGTGTCACTTTTTCCCCCCTTGCAGCAACTTTAAAGATAGGGGCGAGCTCACATCGCCTGGCTCTGAGGTTCCCTGGGGGAGGAAACGGCTTTGATGAATGCGCGTCACCCGGACCGGAACGCCTTCGAGAGGTTTTCGCGCGGCGGCGCCTCCGCGGCCGAGGAACGCTGGGTCGAGGATCACCTGCGGGCGGGGTGTGCCTACTGCCAGCAGGAGGTGGACGAGCTGCTGCTGCGCGCCTTCGCTCCCGCGAGCGAGGAGAGCCTGGAGCAGGACGCCGCCTGGGACCGCCTGTTCGCCAGCCTCGGGGCGCGGCTCTCCCGCGCCGCCGACGAGCGGAAGGAGGCGCCCGCGCTGGTCGACGAGCTGTTCGGCCGGCCCTGGGAGGAGTGGCCCGTCCTCTTCCGCCTCGACCGCCGCCTGCAGACGATCGCCGTCTGCGAGCTGCTGATCGAGCGGAGCTTCGAGGAGGGGTTCCGCGACGCCGCCCGGGCCATCGAGCTGGCCGACCGGGGGATCCTGCTCGCCGGGCTGCTCGAGTCCGAGCGCTACGGCCGCGCCGTGGTGCAGGATCTCCAGGCCCGCGCCTGGGCCTATCTGGGCAACGCCCGCCGCATCGCCTTCGACCTCGCCGGGGCCGCGGAGGCGCTCGCCCGCGCCGAGCGGCTGGCCGAGGGGGGCTCCGCCGATCCTCTGGAGGAGGCGCGCATCCTGGACCTCCGCGCCTCTCTGCTCAGCGATCAGGGGCGCTTCGAGCAGGCCGCCGAGCTCCTCGACCTGGTGATCGACATCTACGACGACGTGCACGAGCCGCACCGCAAGGGGCGCGCGATGATCAGCCAGGGCCGGTGCCTCGGCTACGCCGGCTGGCCCGACGAGGCGATCCGCCAGATCCGCAAGGGGCTGGGCCTGATCGACTGGGATCGCGAGCCGCGCCTGGTGCTGATGGCCCGGCACAACCTCGCCTGGTTCCTGAACGACTACGGCCGCGCCGAGGAGGCCCGGCGGCATCTCGAGCGCTTCCGCCACACCTACCGCGAGTTTCCCGACTCCTTCACCGAGCTCCGCCTCGCCTGGCTGGAGGGCCGGATCGCCGCCCGCCTGGGGCGCCTCGACGAGGCCGAGCCGGCCCTGCGCGAGGTCCGGCGGCGCTTCCTCGCCGAGGGGCACGGCTACGACGCCGCGCTGGTGACCCTCGACCTCGCCCATCTCTATCTGGAGGAGGGGCGTGCCGCCGAGGTGCGGGCGCTCGCCCAGGCGATGCTGGACGTCTTCCTCTCGCACGACATCCACCGCCAGGCCCTGGCCGCCCTCGCCGTCTTCCAGAAGGCCGCCGAGCTCGACAACGCCACCCCCGGCCTGGTGCAGGAGATCTCCTCCTACCTCGTGCGGGCGCGCAAGAATCCCGAGCTGCGGTTCGCGAAGGCGGCGGCGTAGAAGAGACGGGAGAGGTTCGATATCCTCTCCCCGTGCCACCGACCATCCCCACCGTCCCCACCGTCACCGCCCGCCGCCTGCTCCTGGGCGCGCAGGGCCTGCTCGACGATCCCCGCCGCAAGGC
This sequence comes from Thermoanaerobaculia bacterium, assembly GCA_025937035.1. GTDB lineage: Bacteria > Acidobacteriota > Thermoanaerobaculia > Multivoradales > UBA5704 > DATARR01. Next base: position 4,328 of record JAICSG010000306.1, read on the forward strand.
GACCGTGGACGCCCTCTACGGCCTCATCGAACGGATGGGCTTCGTCCAGATCGACTCGATCAACGTGGTCGAGCGGGCGCACCACCTGATCCTCGCCGCCCGCTTCCAGAGTTACCAGCCCCGGCTGCTGGAGCGGCTCCTGGAGCGCCAGCGCCGGCTCTTCGAGCACTGGACGCACGACGCCTCGGCCATCCCCACGTCCTGGTACCCCTACTGGAAAATCCGCTTCGAGCGCTACCGCCGACGGGTGCTGGAGCACCCCTGGTGGATGGAGCGCATCGGGCCGGAGCCGGAGAAGGTGATCGGCCACGTGCGCGAGCGCGTCGTCCAGGAGGGCCCCCTGATGACCCGCGATTTCGAGGGGGAGCGGACCGGGGAGCAGGGGTGGTGGGGGTGGAAGCCCCAGAAGGCGGCGCTCGAATATCTCTGGCGCACGGGCGAGCTGGCGATCGCGGGGCGGTCCAGCTTCCACAAGGTCTACGACCTGGCCGAGCGGGTCCTCCCCGAGGAGCACGCGGCGCCGCGCCCCTCCGACGCCGAGCACCTCGACTGGGCCTGCCGCACCGCCCTGGAGCGGCTCGGCATCGCCTCCCCCGACGAGATCGCCGGCTTCTGGGCCGCCATCAAGCTGGAGGAGGCGCGCGCCTGGTGCGCCGAAGCGGCCCAACGCGGTGAGATCGTGCCCGTGCAGGTGGAGACCGCCGACGGCTCGAAGCCCCGCGCCTCCTGGGCCGTGCCGGATTGGGAATCCCGCGCCGCCTCCCTGCCGCCGGCCCCGCCGCGCATCCGCCTGCTGGCCCCCTTCGACCCCATCCTGCGCGACCGCAAGCGCACCCTCCGCCTGTTCAGTTTCGACTACCGCTTCGAGGCCTTCGTGCCGGGCCAGCACCGCAAGCACGGCTACTACGTGCTGCCCATCCTCGAAGGCGAGCGCCTGATCGGACGGCTCGATCCCAAGCTCCACCGGGAGAAGGGTCTGCTGGAGGTGAAAGGGCTCTGGTGGGAGCCCAAAGTCAAGGAGACCAAGGGGCGGCGGGCGGCGCTGGAGGCGGCCCTCGACCGGCTGTGCAGGCTGACCGGGGCCGAGAGGTGGGATTTGCCGTAGGAGACGCCCCACGGGGCGTCTCTACAGAAACGCGCGGTGACCCACTGTAGAGACGCCCCGTGGGGCGTCTCCCAAGGCCGGTCTACCGGCCCACCCGCTCCATCGCCCGCTGCATGAGCAGATCCTGGCTGCAGCGCGGCTCCTGGCCCGGCGCCGGCCGGCGCTGGACGTAGG
>JAICSG010000905.1 GCA_025937035.1 Thermoanaerobaculia bacterium
CGAGGCTACCGGGGATGGGCAGGACCGGCTATGGGAGGAGGTTCGGCGGTTGAAAGGGAATCGGCGGTGAAAGTCCTACAGGCTGCATATCTGACCGTAGAGACGTCCCAGCCCGTTTCAGCACAATATTCGCAGGCTCCTGACGTCGGGACGTCTCCGGAGGGGCAATATCGCCCCCTTGGGCACTGCCTGACCGGGGCAGACGTGATCCAAAGAATCTTTTTAAAGCCGAGGCTCCCGGACGCCTCCCAAAGAAGGATGGCGCTCTCAAAGGCCTGGATGAGACTTCCGGAAGAAAGATGGCGGCCCGGATGGAATCCCGGCGGCCCGGGTTTCGAAGATGGCGTCTCGGGAAGAAAGATGGCGCTCCGGATCGCAGGATGAGCCGCCGGAAGGTCAGGATGGCGGCCCGGGAAGCTAAAAAACCGGCCGGGAAAGAAAAATGGCCGCCGGCATCACAAAAAGCAGGATATCCGGGGAAATCAGCCGTCCGGGAGCTGTAAAAACGGGGCCGGCGCGGAAAAAGGCCGCCGGGCAGCGAAAAAACGGAAAAAGATTGGCTTGAAGGCCGGCGGGGACGCCGGCGGTCCCAGGGGGGGCCCGGAAGGGCCCCAGGGGACAAGATTCAGGTGCCGACCGGCTTCAGAGGCACTCCGGTCTCCCCGGCCTGGCGCACCTGCGGGTCCGGCACCAGGCCGAAGCCGTCCGCCATGCGGGGGAAGTAGTTGAAGATGGCGATCACGTGCGCGGCTTCCAGCAGGCCTTGATCGTCGAGGCCGAGGTCGCGCAGGGGCTGCCAGTCGGCGGCGGTCATGTGGGTGGGCTCGAGGGTCATCTTCTCGGCGATCGTGCAGAGGGCCCGCTGCCGCGGGGTGAGATGGGTCAGCTCGCGCCAGCGGTGCTGCTTGATGGCGTCCACCAGGGCGGGGTCGTTCTCCTCGACACGCAGAAACTCTGCGTGAGACTGCGTTCAGTATTGGCAGTCCTGGGCCGCGGAGGCGACGGCGGCGAGCATCTCCCTCTCGGCGCGGGTGAGGGCGCCCGGAGCGAACATGATCTCGTAGAAGGCCGCCTGCATGGCGCGGCCGATGCGCTCGTGGGTAGCGAGCAGGCGCCCCATCCCTGAGGCGTAGCCGAAGTTGTAGGAGGAGGGCTTCGGGCCTCCCGGCGGCCGCGAGCGCAGCTCCTCCGGCGTGACCAGCCGGATGAACGCGTTCTGAGGGTCTTCGAACATGGATTCCTCCTGGATCGTCCCGCGGCGCGATTCTGGCTCGCGGAGGAGGATAAGGATAGCCGATGCCCGGGCCTACCTCTGCCCGGCCGCCTTGCGCGCGCGCTCGCCCAGCCGGATCAGCCGGTCGACCGGCGCGAACTGATCGGAGAGGACGGGAACCTTCGTCACGTCGAGCGCGACCTCGCTGCGCCAGGTGGCGAGGGTCGCCAGTGGAGGATCGAAGCGCAGGGTGCGGTCGAGCTCCCGGCCGCGCTGGAGGAGGTCGGCGCTGGAGAGGGTGTCGGCGTTCCCGGTCGCCACCACCAGGGCGTTGAGGGCGCGGGGGATGCGGAAGAAGTAGGCCGAGTCGAAGCGCTCGCGCACGGTGCGGTACATCGATTGGGAGAAGGGATCGCCGAGCCCCCCCGCCAGGTTGAGCGCGAAGGCGCCGCCGGGGTTGAGGTGGCGCTTGACCTCGTCGAGGAACTGCACGGTGGTCAGGTGGAACGGCACGCTCTGGCCGATGTAGGCGTCGGCGTAGATCAGGTCCCACCTGTCATTCGAGGCGTGGAGGTACTGGCGGCCGTCCTCGATCGCGACCCGCATCCGCGGCCCCGGCTGGAAGAAGAAGAAGCGTTGGGCGACCTCGGAGACCGCCGGGTCGATGTCCACGTATTGGATGTCGATCCCGGGATCACGCGACTGGAGATAGCGACCGATGGTGCCGCCGCCAAGGCCGATCAGCAGCGCCCGTTTCGGGTGGGGCGAGAGCAGCAGGACGGCCGGGGAGGCGCGGTTGTAGGGCAGCGTCGGCTCGTGGGTGGCGAGGCTCACGGCGGCCTGCGGGACACGGTCGCTGCGGAGGGTACGCACGCCCTCGCTCTCGTAGACCTGCAAGGTCTGGTACGGGGTCACCCGCTCGTAGATGAGGTCGCGGACGCTCCGCGGGGCCAGGGAGGCGGCCGGGATGGAGCCGGCGAGGAGGATCGCCGCCAGGGTCGTGGCCAGGATCTCGGAGCGGAAGGAGCCGGCGAAGGCCACGCAGGCGGTGAGCGCCGTGAGCGCGGTGCGCACTCCCAGAATCTGCCGCAGGTCGAGGCACGGGATCAGCAGAAAGGTGCAGGCGAGGGTGCCGGCGAGGCTCCCCAGGGTGGAGAGGGCGAAGAGGCGTCCGGCC
>JAICSG010000936.1 GCA_025937035.1 Thermoanaerobaculia bacterium
GGTAGTTTCCTCAGTACGATGATCTGCCGTCGCCTCTATGAGGCTTTGGGATTCGTTTTGCCGCTCCTTCCTGGGGCTTACGCCCCAGGCTACATGCCGTTGCCCCTAGCGGGGCAAGGTTCCACCGATCCCTCCACAGTAGAATGAGCCCGATGAAAGAGCTCTACCTGGAAGTCACTTTCCGCCATGGGCGGGCGATGGCCGCCTATCTCTATCTTCCCCGGCAGGCCGAGGAGAAGAGCGCGTCAACGAAACGGATCGAGCCCGGCATGGTGGTCGACTTCAACGCGAGCGGAAAGCCCATCGGCATCGAGATCACGGCTCCCCGCCAGATCACGCTTCGGGCCATCAACGACGTTCTGGAAGATCTGGGGGTCCCACCGCTGGCGGACGCCGATCTCGCGCCGCTCAAGGCTCCCAATTTACCTTTGGCTATATAATGCTCCTCGACTCTGCAGAATTCTGCAAGGAAAGGAGCACTCCATGCTCAGAAAGCTGTCTCTCGTCGCCGCCTTCGTCCTGGTCGCCGCCGCCACCCGCACCGCCACCGCGTCGAGCTGTCCGCCGCCCCGGCAGTACAGCGGTTTCTGCACCGAGGTGATCGTGTGGGCACAGGACCCCGCGACCGGGATGTGCTGCCAGTACCCGAACCCCTGCTCGGCCCCGGCCGGCTGGACCATCTACTACGGCCCCGGCTGCACCGACGGCAGCGTCGGTCTCTAAGAGCTCCCGGTACGCATCTTGCTCCCCTCCCACCAGCAGCGGCTCCGGCCGCCGTTGAAAGGAGGGGGCGAGCGATGGACCCTCACGAGCGCAGACCCCGGGCAGGCCTGGGTTGGGGCCGCCTGTTGACCGTTCTCACCATGGCTCTGGTGGCCGTCGTCGGATACTACGGAATCCGCGGCTCCAGCCCGGCCCTGCCGCGCCTCCGGCCGGTCCGGATCACCCCACAGCAGGAGATCGCCATCGGCCTCCAGGCGGCGCCCGCGATGGCCCAGCGGTACGGCGGGCTCTCCACCGACCGCCAGGCCCGGCAGCGCGTCGACCGCGTCTGCCACGACCTCGTGGAGAAAACGGAGGCCCGGCGCTCGCCCTATGACTTCGATTGCCACGTCCTCGCCGATGCCCAGACCGCCGACGCCTTCGCCCTGCCGGGAGGCCAGGTCTTCGTCACCGCCGGGCTGATGGAGAAGGTCCCCTCCGACGCCGGGCTTGCCGGCGTGCTCGGCCACGAGATCGCCCACGTCCTGGACCGCCATGGTACCGAGCGCATCGCCCAGACCCGGATCGCCCCGGGGCTGACCGGCGCCGCCGTGCTCGCCGCCTACGATCCGGCCGACCCGGCGAGCCGGCGCAAGGCCGCCGTCGCCACCCTGATCGGCCGGCTCATCGACCTGCGCTTCAGCCCGGCGGAGGAGGCGGCGGCGGACCGGCTCGGGTCCCGGCTGGCCGCCGAGGCGGGGTACGACCCCCAGGGCGCGGCCCAGGCCATGCGGCTCCTCGCGACGGCTTCGTATGAAAGAGGCGCGAGAGGGGAGGAGGGGGTTCCGCCTCAGAAGGCCGCCTTCTAGCAAGGGGCGCTTGGAACCCTTTGGAGGGGTAGGAGCACTAACTCTGTAAAGGGCGGTAAGCTACCCCTCGACCCTATGCGCACCTCCACTCCTCGCACCCTGCTGACGGTCCTCCTCCTGGCGCTGCTGCTGGCGCCCGAGGCCCTGCTGCTGCACCGGTGCGCCTGTGGACGGGTCTTCGACTGCTGCTGCCGCAAGCAGCTCAAGACCGGGGATTCCTGCCCGCTTCATCCGGCCATGGCGCACTGCGCGGGGAGCTCGCAAGGGACCCCCGCCTCGCTCCAGAGCCGGCAGGAGCCGGTCGACCGCTTCGGGACCTCGCTGCCGGCGATCTTCGAGCTCCGGCTCCCCCTCGCCGGCTGGATCTCCCGGGAGACCCGGGGGCCGGCCGCCGGCCTCTCGCCCGTGCCTCCCGTCCCCCCTCCGCGTTTCGCCTGAGCCCCCCGCCCGTTTCCGCCTGGACCGCCAGCGTTGGCGGCCCCGGCCCCAGGATCTTTTCTGGAAACAAGGAGGCTTTGGATGAGAACGATCTGTCCGAGGCTCGCCGTGGCGGCGGGCTTCGTGTGGCTGCTCGCCGCGACGCCGCCGGCCCGCGCCTGCTCGATCTGCCGCTGCGGCGACCCCACCTTCAACGCCCTGGGGACCGATGTCTACAAGGACGGCGCCTTCCGCGTCTCCCTCGACTGGGAGCGCTTCGACAAGGAGCAGGGGCTCTTCGGCGAGGAGGAGAC
>JAICSG010000647.1 GCA_025937035.1 Thermoanaerobaculia bacterium
GGACGGCACCCGTCTCGGTGGCCGGCGCGATCAGGACCGCACGAAGTGGCCGCTGTTGAGATCATAGACGACGGTGGCCTGCGTGACCCCGCCCGTGAATTCAACCGCGGTCTGCGGCGCGGACACATGGGTCACCACCGTGCCGCTCCGCACCTGCTGCTGAACCCAGATATAGACCGTCGTGGAGGGAGCCAGCGCGATGATGGTCTGGAAGGGCGTGGCCACCGCGGAGACGGCATTGCCGTTCATCGGCTGGCCGTTCACCCTCGCGTTCTGAGCCAGCCCGAAGGTCAGCCCTCCCGGGTTGTTGAATTGGTTGAGCGCGGTGTAGAGCCCGGGCGCCCCGCCCCCCTGCGGCGGGCCGAAAAATCCCTGGGCCGTCAACGGATAGACCTGTCCGGTCGCGGCGGGAAAGGGGGTGGTGGAGAGCTGCTGAAGGGTTGCCCCGTTCTGGATCGCCGTCGTGGAGGCGTAGATGCTGTACTCCTCCTCCCAGGTCACCATATTGGCCGAGAACGGCTGGAAGGCCAGCCATGCCACATTGGGAGGTGCGCCGTTGGCGCCCATCTTGCCGACCACCACCAATAAGCCGGACTGCTTCAGCAGGGTGAGAGCTTCCTGGCCGATGTTGGCGTTCAGAGTCAGATTCGGCATATCCCTCTCTCCTCTCGAGTGGGGCCAGCTCCCGGTTGAGCCGTTCCGCGATCGGCCGATTGTACAGGTTCTTTCTACGATCCCGCGGAATCCGGGCCGCCCGCCGATCCGTCTCGCCTGGTCCTCCTCACGGCACCTTTTCTGGTGGGAGCGGTCCTTGAGGCCTCTTCCGGACGAGAAAGGAGTGAGAATGAAGAAGAACGAGACTCACACCCGGCGAATCCTTGGCCGCAGGCTGGCCCGGGAGCTGACTCGCGAGGAGCTCGAGAAGGCGACCGGCAGCGCCCAGTGCTGGACTCTGACCGATCCTCCGGACGGCCCGTACCGCGACCACTGAGGCACCGCGGCCCGATCCGGCCCGCCCATTCCGAGACCCGGCCCCAGCGGCCGGGTCTCTCTCCAATCCCCTTTCCGCGTCTCCGCTCGGCGAGCCCTGGAGGATGCTGCACGATGCGAGTCTTGATCCCGACCTATCCCGAGGACCTTCACGTCGAGGAGGTGGCCCTGGCGCTGGAGGACCGGGGGCACGAGGCGGTTCAGTGGTGTGGCACCGACTTTCCCACGCTCCAGACCGGATCGATCGACGTCCGTGGCGGCGAGATGGGCTGGGAGATCTCGGGGCCGGGCCTGGAAGGGGGGCGCCCGCCATTCGACGTGGTGTGGAACCGGCGCCCGACGCCGCCGGTCCTCCCCCCGGACCTCCACCCCGGCGACGTGCCCGTGGCGCGGCGGGAGTGCCGGGACTTCCTCGACGGGCTCTACCATCTGGCCGCGCCGGAGGCCTTCTGGGTGAACCCCCTGGCGACCCGCGCCCGCTCCGAGTTGAAGGCGGTGCAGCTCCGGGAGGCGGCGCGCGCGGGCCTGGCCGTGCCGCCCACGCTGATGAGCAACGATCCCGTCCGCATCCGGCGGTTCGTGGAGGAGCACCAGGGCCGGGCGGTGTACAAGCCGTTCTACCCCGCGCAGTGGGATGGCGAGGACCGGGTGGCGTTCCTCCTGACCAGCGAGGTGAGCGTGGACGATCTGCCCGAGGACGAGATCCTGCGGCTCACCCCCGGCATCTTCCAGGAGAGGATCGACAAGGCCCACGAGCTGCGGGTGACCGTGATGGGCGATCATTTCGTGACGGCCCGGCTGCTCTCGCAGGAGCTGGAAACGTCGCGCCTGGACTGGCGGGCCGCGGGGTCCCGTCTCCGGGTGGAGCCGGACCGGCTGCCGCGGGACGTGGAGGAGGCCTGCCGGCGGCTGATGGGAAACCTGGGTATTCTCTTCGGCTGCTTCGACTTCATCGTGACGCCGGAGGGGGAGCACGTCTTCCTGGAGGTCAATCCCGCGGGCCAGTTCCTGTGGGTCGAGGAGGCCAACCCGGAGCTGCGGCTCTTGGCGCCCTTCGTGGATTTCCTGCTCGCGCGCGATCCCGCCTTCCGCTGGCAACCGGAGGCGGATGCCATCCGCCACGCGGACTACCGCCGGCGGGCCCTGGACCGCATCGCGGCCCTCGGCCCGGTCCACGTGCCGGTGGCGGACAGGTACATCAGCAGCGATCTTCCCGCGGAGGCCGTCAAGAGGTAGCCTCGTCGGTGCGGAGAGGGCGAGCTCAGCAGACCCTTACGCTGTCGCACGTTTCCACGAAGGTTGGTCCGCAGAGAGATTCCGAGGTCTCGATCGTGGTGCCACTCTGAAGGCCGCCCAGCGCGCGATGCTTGAGGGCGGGCTCGTCGAGGCGGAGGAGCGTCTCGCGGTGGAGGGTAAGGCTGATCGGTTGCTTTTTCATGAGGCATCTCCCTGGATGAGAGCCGGGCCGGGATGGTCCGTCTTCCTCTCAAGGTGCTCGGAACGCCCTTTTCCAACCCCTGGCGCGTCTCTGGAGTTGGCGACGGTGACGCAGGCTATCCAGGTGCCAGCCGATTCGTCCAGAGGACTATCCAGGTGCCAGCCGATTCGTCCAGAGGACTATCCAGGTGCCAGCCGATTCGTCCAGAGGACCGGTCCGCACAGCGGCGGTTCGGACGCGTCGTTGGAAGGAGGGAATACCGTCTTCCCTGTCTCCGATGGTCTATCTGAAGAGGGAAGGCCATCTTCCCTCCTTCCAATGGCTCATTGGAGACCGGGAACGCGGCGTTCCCTCCTCTGACAAGGCGTCCGAAGGAGGGAGGATGGCTTTCCCTGTTTCCGACAGCTCCATGGAAACCGGGAAGATGGCGTTCCCTTCTCTGACAAGGCGTCAGAAGGAGGGAAGACGGCGTTCCCTCTTCCAACGCGCCGTTGGAGAGAGGGAAGACGGCCTTCCCTCCTCTGGCGAGACGTTGGAAGCTCATCTCCTTCAAGTGGAAGCTTCGCCGTCTGGCGAGGGCTCTGGTTTCGCCTGTCGGCTCTTTCCGCGCAGCGGTTGGATGCCAAAACGGAGCGGCTAAAGCCCCGGCGAGGTGCCGGGCGAACCGATTCGCCGACCCGAGGCGCTTGCAGCCCCCACCGATGCCTGGATAAGGACGAGTCTCCTGGCGACCGTCCGTTCTGAAATACCGAAAAGGCCCGTCCACCCCCCTCGCAAACCCAAGCGGTTCTAGGACGAATAAGTTTTGGACCCGATTTTACGTCTTCTGAGGGTGATGAGCCGACGACTCCGCTTCATACCCGAAGGAGGAGCCCTGGTCGAGGTCACCTGCCGGGCGCTCCACAGCCGTCTCCTGTTCTGTCCCCGTCCCCTGATGA
>JAICSG010000049.1 GCA_025937035.1 Thermoanaerobaculia bacterium
GTCCGGGGTCAGGTTCTGGCGCTGGGCCTCCTCCTTGGCGGTGTTGGTGGCTTCCTTGGCGACGTTCTTCACCTTGTCCACCACGCCTTCGGGGGTGAGGCCCTGGTTGCGCGCCTCCTCCTTGACCTTGTCGGCCACGGCCTCGGCGACGTGCTTGCTCTTGTCGAGCATCTGCTGGCTCGTCTCCTTGACCTGATCGAGCAGGTGGTCGCGGGTCTCGCCCATCAGCTCGTCCTCGCGGTCGGTCGAGGGGATGAGGAGCCCGGCGATGACGCCGAGCGCCAGGGTGGCGGCGCCGACCATGAGGGGGTTCTCCTCCATGGTCTGCCAGAAGCCGACGCGGGCGCGGCGCACCTGGGTCTTCGCTTGGCGGCGGAGGTCCGTGGCCTTGTCCGAGACCTGATGGCCGAGGTTGGACGCCTTGTCGGCGACCTGGTGGCCGAGGCCTGAGGCCTTGTCCGCCACCTGATGGCCAAGGTCGCTCACCTTGTCGCCGGCGCTGGAGAGGGCGTCCTTGGCGCTGCCCGCCACGTCCTGGACCTTGTCCTTGGCGGTGGAGAGCAGGCCGGAATCCTCGTCCGCGTCATAGGAAGAGCCGGAGTAGGAGCCGGTCCCGGCATAGCCCTGCCGGTAGGAGGTGCCGCGGCTGTAGCGGTAGTCCCCGCGGTCGAGGCCGTCGTAGGCGTCCGACTTGCGGGAGCTCTCGACCATCAGCCAGCCGAGGCCGAGGCCGACGACCGCCGCGGGCATCGGATGCTCGCGGGCGACCTGCCAGAGCTTGCTGGCGCCGGTGGTGGAGCCCCCCTTGAAGAGGCTCCAGAGCTCCAGGCCGATCTCCTTGGGGGTGAGCTTCGCGTCGAGCGCCGCGAAGGTGTCGTCCATATCGGACCGGGTGCGGTCGATCTCCGAACGGATCTCCCGGGAGCTGCGCCCGCGGCCCGCGTCCAGATCCGAGTCTCTCGTCACGAAATCTTCTGTTTGAGCCATTCTTTGTTCTCCTGCAAGCTTTGGGTGGTTCTCTTGGGAGTGATGCTCTCTTGCTTGAGGGTCGCGAGCGCCTTCTTGATGAGGGAGTAGCCGATCGCCGCCAGGACGATCCCGACGATGAGCGGAGCCAGCCAGGCCGCCACTCCCAGGGACATGAATTTGTTGAGGAGCGACGTCAGGCCATAGACCACCGCGAGAAGGAGGGCGATGGCGCCCAGGAAGGCCACGCCGCCGCCGACGGCGACCTCGCCGAGGTTGGCCCCCACGCGCGAGGCCTTCTCGGACATCTCCGTCTTGGCGAGATCCACCTCCTGCTTGAGCAGGGTGCTGGACTCGTGGGTCAGCTCCTTCAGCAGTTGGCCGATGCTCCGGTCTTCTTTGTTGCGTTCACCTGGTACTGCCATGGCTCACCTCAGACTCCCAGCGGCTCGTCGTAACGCGTGGTGCCGGCGTGGCCCAAGCCGGAGCCCTGGGTGGTGGAACCGTAGGAGGGGCGGCCGGTGGACGTCCCGAGGGTCGGGCCGCGGCGGGCGGATTGAGGGTAGCCGGTCCAGTTGCCGCCGTCGTAGCCGAGGTTGCCGCTTCCCGTCTCAGGGCTGGACGCCTTGAGGAAGCGGGCCAGCATCAGCCCCGCGATCAGGGTGCCGCCGAGGAAGACCTCGGGGCGGCGGCGGGCGAAATTCTCCGTGTCGCGCACGAAGTCCCGCAGCTCGCTGTCGCGCAGGTAGCTCGAGAGCTTCTCGACCTGCTGGGCGGCGCGGTCGGCGTAGTGGCCGAAGTCGCCGGCCTCCTGGCCCTCGTTCAGCTTGCGGCCGGCCTCGCGCAACGCGCCGGCCAGGGAATGCAGGCGGTCGGCCGCCTGATCCTTCTGCTCCCCGACGAGGGTCTGCACGTGGTCGCGCGCCTGGTTGGCCACGTCCTTCGCCTGCTCCTTGGCGTCGCTGGCGAGATTCTTGACCTGCTCCTTGGCGTCCTGAGCGAGATTCTGGTGAGGGGGGAGCTCGTGGTTGGGGTCGAGGACTGGTGTGGCGGTCTGGCCGCCTCCGACGTCTGTTCGCTTTGCCATCGTGACCTCTCCTTCCGATGTGGTAGTTAGCCCGCTGTGCTTTGTAGCCCCTGAGGAGAGCACATGACCTTCGACTGCAAGGTCAACGCGTTCGAAATTTGAATGAGCAAGAGGTGTGCCACAATCGCTTTCCAGCGGAATTCGAAAAAGGGAGATCCGAAATGTCGAACGGACGGCAAAACATTTCCAGCGGCGCCCCCTGGGAGCCGATCGTCGGGTATTCGCGGGCGGTGCGGGTGGGGCCCTACATCCACGTGGCCGGCACCACGGGGATCGACGCCGAGGGCAACGTGGTGGGCCAGGACGACCCCTATGCCCAGTCGGTCCAGGCGCTGCGGAACATCGAGGCGGCGCTTATCCAAGCGGGGGCGGGGATGGCGGACGTGGTGCGCACCCGCGTCTTCACCACCGACATCTCGCGCTGGCAGGAGATCGGCCGGGCGCACGGCGAATTCTTCCGCGATGTCCGCCCGGCCAGCACCATGGTGGAGATCAGCCGCCTGATCTCGCCCGACATGCTGGTCGAGATCGAGGCGGACGCGATCCTGCCGGACCCTCACCCCTGACCCCTCTCCCGTCCCCTCCCGGCCTCCCTCGCCGGGAGAGGGGGAAAGCTTGAGGCGCTCTACCTGGCGAGCGAGCGGACATAGGCCACGGCGTCGCGGAGCTGCTGGTCGGTCATGACCTTGCCCCAGGGGAGCATCTTCGGGGAGAGGCCGATGGCCGGACCGCCGTCGCGCACCACGAGATAGAGCTCCCAGTCGGAGCGCTTGGCGAGCAGGCCGGGGGTGGCGAAATCGGCCGGCTTCGGGTTGAGCGAGGCCGCGAGCTTGCCGCGGCCGTCCCCCGTCTCGCCGTGGCAGAGGGCGCAGCGCTGCATGTACTCCGCCCGGCCCCGCACCGGGTCGCCGTTCAGCCGGAACCCTGGCGGCTCCGGGGGAGCCGCCAGGACCGTCATCACCGGGCCGGCGAGGAGCAGCAGGACGAGGACGGCCGTCCTCCAGGAGGTCAACGCGGGCCGTCTCCCAGGGTCAGCGTCTCCCGGAGCTGACTCCGCAGGAGGGCCAGGTCCGCCCCCGTCCGCGGCGCGTAGGCGGGCTCGTTGCCGGTATTCGAGGTGATCTGGCCGCAGTCCAACTCATCCTCCTCCTCGTCCTCGTCCTCATCGGCGGAGGTGATCTGGCCACAGAGCGCGAAGCCGGGCTGCACGAGGGCGTTGAGTTTCCCGGTAGGGAGGAGGTCGATCAACAGATCCCTGGACTCGAAGCTCATAGTTTCCTCCTGGGCCGAAGCCCGATTCGATCGCCGGCACGAGGCCGGCGGACAGGTTCGCTCTAGACGGATGCTGAAAGTCTATCAGATGTGTAGAGACGTCAAAGTCAACGCTCGTCAACGCCGGCCAGGGTGAGCATCCAGATGTCCCCCTCGTCGGCCGAGCGCACGGCGTAGAGCCATCGGTCATCCGGGGTCGTGGAGACCGAGGTGAAAACGAAGCTCTGGGGAGGCTCCAGGAGAAGGCGGGAGACCTTCGTGCGGAGATCGCACAGAAAGATCTTTCCCTCTTCAAAATAAAGGAGCGTACGACCGTCATGGAGCCAGCGGGGGACGATCCCTGTATCCGTCAGGCGCAGGTAACGGCCCGTGGCCAGCTCGTAGACGACCACGCCCGGGATACTCACCCCATCCGTCCGTTCCAGAGTGCCGGCGAGATAGGCGCCGTCCGGAGACCAGGAGGTGGCCGCGAGGACCTCCCTGCCTCCGGCCGTCGGCAGCATCTGCACCCGTCCGCGGAAGGCGGGGTCGAGATCGATCAAGCCCGCGCCATGCGAGCCGAGGGTCGCCACGATCCGCCGGCCGTCCGGTGAGGGGATGGGATTGAACAGGGGGTCGGGAGTGCCGTGGGGGATCGCCTGGAGCCCGCTACCGTCCGCGCGGATTGACCAGGCGCCGTAGCTGCCGGAGCGGTTGGAATAGAAGAGGATGCGCGAGCCGTCGGGAAACCAGAGCGGGACGCGGTCTTTGGCGGGGTCGCTGGTGAGTTGGCGCGGGGCGCTGCTGCCGTCCGCGCGCATTACGAAGAGGTCCTCCTGAGGATAGGAGGTGTAGAAGACGACCCACTGCCCGTCCGGCGACACGTCCGCCGTGCGGACGGCGCGGGACCCCTGCGTGATTGGTTGGAGCTTCCCGGCGACCTGCATCGCCGCCGGGTTGAGCGGCCACCGCTCCAGGTTCGACTTCCGCTCGTCGGTCGCATAGACGATCTGCCGGCCGTCCCGCGAGATGCTCAGCAAACCCAGCGGTTGAGAGGAGGTGGTGATCGCCTGGGGCTCGCCCTTCACCCGGCCCGAGGCCTCGTCGATCGGCACCCGCCAGACGTTCATGCTGCCTCTGCGGTCCGAGACGTAATAGAGATTCTGGCCGTCGGGCGACCAGACGGGGTCCCAGTTGACGTTGTCATCATCGATCACCGGCACGGGCGAGCCCCCTTGCACGGAGATTGTCCAGAGGATGCGCCGCGCCTTTCCATTGGGGATGCCCCAATAGGCGATCCGTTGGCCGTTGGGGGACCAGCTCGGCTGCACGGCATCCCCGGGGCTCAGGAGCCGCTTCTCCCCCGTGGCCACGTCCACAATCCAGAGCTGGCTGGTCTGCCGGCGCTCCAGGGGGGTGGCGACCCCCTCCGTGGCGAAGACAATCTTCCGGCTGTCGGGCGACCAGGCGGGGTTGAAACCGAAGTTGGTGATCCGGCGGGGAGACTCGCCCGTGGCCCCCATCACGAAGAGTCCGCCCCCCTCCCGGTCGGAACGGAAGGCGATCTGCTGGCCGTCGGGAGAAAAGACCGGCTGGATGTCATCCGTGGGGGAGTCAGGCGTGAGGTTGGTCGGATTGCCGCCGCCGACCCGTTTCAGGTAGATGTCGGCGTTGCCGTCCCGCGACTTCACATAGAGCAGGGAGCCGCCGTCCGGCGAGAGGCTCGGGAACGTCTCGCGCCCCTCCAGGTCGGTGAGAGGGACGATGTTCTCAACCACCACGGGGACCGCTCCTCGGCCACTGGCACGCAGCCAGACGCCGATGGCCACCAGCGCCGCCAGGGCTCCCAGCCCCACGATCGCCCAGAGCCAGGGGTGGCTCCGCAGGATGGGGCGCTCCGGCTGGGTCCGCACCGTGGTGGTCATGGTCTGGTTGCGCAGGGCGCGCAGATCGCCCAGCGGCCCCTCGGCGGATGGGTAGCGTTCCGCCGGGTTCTTGGCGAGGAGGCCCTCGACGATCCGCTCGAGCTCGGGCGGAGTCTCCGAGCGCACCTCGGTGAGCGGCTTCGGCGGCTCGTTCAGGATGCCGTAGAGCACCGCCTGATCGTGCTCGCCGCGGAAGGGGCGGCGGCCGGCGACCAGCTCGTAGAGCACGATGCCGAAGGACCAGAGGTCGGTGCGGTGGTCCACGTCCTCGCCGCGGGCCTGCTCCGGGGACATGTAGGCCGGGGTCCCCACCGAGGAGCCGGTGCGGGTGATCGCCGCCGCTCCCACCAGCTTGGCGAGGCCGAAGTCGAGGATCTTCACCACCCCGTCGGCGGTGACCATGATGTTGGCCGGCTTGATGTCGCGGTGGACGATCCCGCCCCGGTGGGCCTTGGCGAGCCCGCGGGCGATCTGCTCGGCGAGGTCGATCGCCTCGTCGATGGGGATGGGCGACCGCTCGATCCGCCGGCGCAGGGTCTCGCCGTCGTAGTAGGGCATGGCGAGATAGAGGCGGCCGTCGTCGGTCTCCCCCACCTCGTGGATGGTGCAGATGTTGGGGTGGTCCAGCACCGAGGCGGCCCGCGCCTCCTGGAGGAAGCGGGATTTGGCCTCCGGATCGCGCGTCAGCTCGGGCGGCAGGAACTTGAGCGCCACCGTGCGCGCCAGGCGGAGGTCCTCGGCCTTGTAGATCACCCCCATCCCTCCCCCGCCGGTGTATTCGAGGATGCGGTAGTGGGCGAGCGTCTTTCCCACCAGATGGTCGGTGTCCCCGAAGACCGAGGAGCCGGCGGAAGGGTGGGACGGGAATTCCCGCAGGGTGGGATCGAGGGTCTCGACCGGCACGGAGGCCCCGAGGCGGCCGGCCAGGGCCAGCAGGTCCTCCCGCATCGTCTCTATGCTCGGATACCGGTCCCCGGCCTTCTTGGCCAGGGCTCGCGCGGTGATCCGCGCCAGCTCCGGGGGGACCTCGGAGCGCAGGGAGGTCATGGGATCGGGCTCGCGGTTGAGGATGCCGCGGATGCGCTCGTGGTCGTTGTCGCCCGGGAACGGCGTCCGGCCGGTGACCATCTCGTAGAGCACGACTCCCAGGGACCAGATGTCGGTGCGGGGATCGATCTCCTCGCCGCGGATCTGCTCGGGGGCCATGTACCCGGCGGTGCCCACGGCGGTGCCGTCGCGGGTCAGGCGCGACTGGTCCGCCAGCTTGGCGATGCCGAAGTCGACGATCTTCACCCGGCCGTCGGGGGATACGATGACGTTGGCCGGTTTGACGTCCCGGTGGACGATCCCCTTGGCGTGGGCGGCGGCGAGGCCGGAGGCGATCTGGGCCGCGATCCGGACCGCCTCGGGGAGGGGCAGGGGGCCGCGCTCGATCTTGCGCTTGAGCGTCTCCCCCTCGCAGAAGGCCATGGCGATGAACAGCCGGCCGTCCTCCGTCTCGTCCACCTCGTAGACGGTGCAGATGTTGGGGTGGTCGACCGCGGACGAGGCCCGGGCCTCGCGCAGGAACCGGCGGGTATCCGCCTCGCTGGCGCTGCGGTAGGTGGAGAGGAACTTGAGGGCGACCAGCCGTTCGAGCTTGACATCCTCGGCCTTGTACACCACGCCCGCACCCCCGCCTCCGAGGCGTTCGAGGACCCTGTAGCGGGAGATGGTGCTGCCGATCAAGAGGGGAGGTTCCTGGGATCGATCCGGGGAGTCTACCATCCTCGGACGGGCGGAGGGCTCAACCGAACGGACACGGACGAACACGGACAGACATGGACGAACACGGAAAGCGCTTCGGAACCGTCCCTGCGGTCCGTGACCGTCCGTGTTGGTCCGTGTCCGTCCTCACCCCCATCCCTCCTCCTCGAAGAACGGGAGCACAGCCCCCTCCGGCCGGGCGAGATCCGCGGCCAGCACCGCCACCCCCACCGCTCCCTTGTAGAGGCTGTCCGCCGCCTCGGCGGTGCGCTCGATGAACTGAGCGGCCTGGGCCGCGAGGTCGCGGGCGCGGGCGAGCCACTCCTCGCCGCCGCCGTGCTTCCAGAGGTTGAGGAGGGCGTAGGCGCGGCCGGCGAGGCCGCAGCAGAGGGTGCCGTGGAGGTCCGGCGCCTCCCAGGCGTTCCAGGCGGCCCCCTCGGCAAGCTCGCGGTAGCGGACACCTCCAAAGATTTGATGCGCCAGGGTCCAGAGGAAGACGAAGCCCGCGCTGCCATTGCACCAGCCGGCCATGGTCCCCACGTCCGAGCCGCTCTCGGCGTACCAGCGCCAGCGGAGGCCGCGGCCGGAAGGGTGGGCGCGGTCCGCCAGCTCGGCCAACCGGGTGGGAAGGCCTTCGGGCATCGGGGCTCCGGAGGCCCGGCACCAGCGCAGGGAGGCGTAGAGGTAGCCGGCCCAGCCGTGCGCCACCCCCAAGTTGGGCCTCTCGACGCAATCCGGAATCGGCGGCAGCTCGTCGATCTCCTTCCAGAGGCCGGCGAGCAGGCCGTCGCCGAGGGCCCGCAGCTCCGGTGGTGGCTCCCCGGGGGCTTCCAGCAGCAGGGCGGCGGCGAGGAGGAGGCCCGAGCGGCCCAGAGTCAGGTCGGGATTGGAGCAAGGCTCCGAAGCGGCGGCGAGGAAGGCGGCCACCGCCTCGCGCCGGGATCCGGGATCTCCCAGGGCATGGGCGATCAGGGCGCGCACGGCGTGGACGCCGGAGGCGGTGTGATAGGGGGAAATCCGGCCGAGGTGCTCCGGCGTAAGGCTGGAGTCGGGACGGTAAAACGCCTCCTCTCCCGTCTCCCGCGCAGCCTTCGTGGCCCAGAGGTCGGCCAGGGAGAGGAGATGAGCGTCCTCCCGCGCCACGGCGATGCGGTGGAGGGCGTAGGCGATCCCCGCGGCGCCGTAGGTGACCGAGCCGCGCGGTGGCTCGGGGAGGCCGTCGCGGAAGAGCTCTCCTTCCATTCCCACCCGTTCGAGCACGCGTTCGAGCAGCGCCTCGGCCGCCCGGCTCCCGGCCGGACCGCTTCTCAGAGAATAATGGGGGGGCTCGACCGCTCCGAGGGCCGCCGCGAAATCGGCCACTGAGGCGAACCGCTCCGTGGGATTCTTGGCGAGAGCCCGCGCCAGGACCGCCTCGACCTCCGGCCAGGGGTCGGTCTCCCGCAGGGCAAAGGGGAGGGGAGGCTCCTCGGCGATCTGCCGCAGCATCTCGTCCTTCGCCAGCTTGAAGTCGTGGGTGGGCGCGCCCGCGATCAACGGGTAGAGGAGCGCCGCCAGGGCGTACTGCTCTCCCGCGGACGATGCGGCGGGCGGGATCTCCCCAGCCCGGACGGCCACCGCGTACTCGGGCTCGAAGTAGAAGGCCACGCCTCCACGCCCGGGATCGCCAGTCAGGCCCTCCGCGAGCGACAGGCCGAAGTCGATCAGGTGGATTTCCCCCGCCGGCCCTACCAGGACGTTGCGCGGATGGACGTCGGCGTGGATCACCCCCCGCTCGTGCAGCCGGGCGTAGGCGGCGAGCACGGCCCGGCAGAGCGCGAGGAGGCCGGCGCGGTCCCCCCGGCGGCGCAGCTCCGCCCCCGCCGTGGCCGCGTCCACGCCGGGAAGCCACTCCACGGCCAGCCAGTGGCGTCCGTCGAGCTCGCCCCTGGCTAGCAGGCGCGGGGCGATCTCTCCAGCGAGCCGTTCCAGGATCGCCGTCTCCCGCGCGAAGGTCTCCCGGTTCTTGCCCCTAGCGGCTGGGCGCTCGATCTTCAGGGCCGCTGTACCCCTCTCTTCTCCCCGGACGAGGTGCAGCTCCGTATCCTCCAGCGCCTGCACGCATTCCAGCACGTCGAATCCCGCGACGTGGTCGCCCGGCGCGAGCGAGGGGGCGATCCCCCCCGCCTCGTCCGATCCCTCGGGGACCAGGAAGCCGGCGGCGAGGAGGCGCTCCAGCAGCGGATAGGCCTCCACCAGGGTGCTCTCGGGATCGAGGTCCCGGGCCTGGCTGTAGCGGATCACGGCGTCGACGATGGTGCGGGGGGTCTTGAGCTCGGCCAACAGCGCCGCCGAGGCCGCGTCGAGGAGGCGCGAGGGGGTGCGCGCTTTGGGGTGGGTGATGGCCCAGTCCCCCTCGCCGGGATCGAGCTTCCGGCGCACCTCCTCCGGCAGCTCGGCGACCGGCACGAGGATCACGTCCGGCGACAGCAGGATGGGATCGGTGATCGCCACCGGTCAGCTCCTCCGGCCCCACTGGCTGGCGGCGGGGGTCCAGGAGGCGGGGTCGATCCCCTCCAGGCGCAGGCGCTCCACGGCGTAGCGCCAGGGCTCGACCTCCTCTCCGGCGCTCCGGGCGGCGATCAGGGCCCGCGCCAGCCGGTGGGTGAGCCAGAGCCGCCAGCTCTCCCGGCCTCCCCAGGGGTCGCGCTCGGTCACCGGCGGATCCATCCCCCAGGAGAGAAGCCCGCCGCCGGCGATCTCCGAGGTGAACGGCACCCCCTGGGCCGGCACCCCGGCGAGCCGCGATTCGACCGCCCGCGCGGCCTCCTCCAGCCGCTCGAAGCTCGGGAAGTAGGCGACAATCTTGTCCGGGCGCAGCAGGCCGGCGGCCCCGGAGCCGATCTTGAACTGCCCGGCCCGGGCGGCGGCGAGCGCTTCCAGGACCGCCCCGAACCCCTCGGCCAGCGCCTCGGGCGCGGGGCTGACGTAGAGCTTCCAGGTCACACCCCCGGAATCGGCCGGCTCGGACGCGCGGGACCGCCAGCTCAGCCAGGCCTCGGACGGGGGTGAGGGACGCCAGGTCCGGTCGAGGAGCTTCCGGTTGGGCCCGCCGGGGGCGATCCCGAGATGAGCCTGCACGACCTCGGGACCGGAGAGGAGCTTCCGCCAGCGGGGGGTGAGCGGCCGGCGGTTGTAGCCGTAGAGGCGGAAGGAGAGGCGGAGAGGATCGTCGATCGCCAGCGCCTGACCGTATCGCAGGGCCGCGATGGACAGCCCGGCGAGCCGGCCTCCAGCCGGGAGCACCTCCCGGACCTGAAGAGCGGCCGGACCCCAGACGAAGGTCCCGTCCTTCTCGATCTCCAGGACGCCGTCCGCGATCAGCCGCTCGATCGCGCGGCCGGTCGCCTCGCCGAGGGCCGATCGGACGTAGGAAGGCAAGGGTCCGGGCTCGCGGAGGGTGAGGAAAAGCAGGGCGGTGTCACGGTCGACCGCCTTGACGCCGAGCGCCGCGTTTTCCGATCGGGGCCGCAGGATGCCGTAGAAATCCGGGTCTTGCGGCAGGCGGTCGAGCGCGCGGCGCTCCTCGGGCGCCAGGCGGTCCCACAGCACCAGCTCGTAGGCCGGATTGGCGCGGAGCTCGCGCCCGAGGAGGTCCTGCATGATGGAACGGCGGTCCTAGAGCCCGGCCGCGATCGGGCCCCGCGTCAGCCGGTCACGGAGCTGGCTCTGGAGGAGGATCAGCGCGTCCCGGTCGAGCTCCGCGGCCTCCTTCTTGGGCGGTCTGCGGCTGTCTTGGGGGCAGTTCGGCGGGCCGCCGGGGCCCGGGGGGCCCGGCTTCTTCGTATTCTCCGGACACTTGCCGCCTTTATTCAGCGTGTCCTCTGGGCATATGGCCCAGAGCCCGGCGCCCCCTTCTGGGGAAATATTGGGGAAGATCTTGCTCGTCAGCTCCTCAGCCTTGAAAGCCACCTCTCACCTCCTGGAAGAAAATTGATGCTCACGGGGACTCGAATACCGGCATTATAACGGCTACTGGAGTGTCAGCATGCCGATGTCCCCCTCTTCGCTGGCCCGGGAGACGACCAGGGTCCGGCCGTCGGGCGAGACGCAATGGGAGACGAACGAGGAGTTGGGAGGCAGCTTCAAGATCTCGCGCAGGCTTCGGGTAGCCACGTCGATGGCGAGCAGCCGCCCCTCCTCCCGGGCGAGGAGGGTCTTCCCGCCGGGCATCCAGACCGGAACCTCGCCGCGGTCCGTCAGCCGTGTATAGCTCCTGGAGGCTGGCGAGTAGAGGATAACCCCGGGCACGGAGCGCGCGTCCCGGGTATCGGCGACGCCCGCCACCCACTTCCCGTCGGGGGACCAGGAGACGGCGTCGAAGAGCTCCCCGGGCTCACCCATGGGAGGGAACAGCACGGGATGCCGCTGCTCCAGCGGCAGCGCGAGGTCGACGAGCGCGCCTCCCCGTCCGGGGATGATGAGGGCGAGCCACCGGCCGTCCGGCGAGGCGGCGGGATAGCTCACCGTGCCGTCGCTCGCCCGGGTGACCGGCTCCAGGCCGCTGCCGTCCGCCTGGATGCTCCAGATTCCGTAGGTCCCGCCGCGATCCGACTGGAAGAAGAGGCGCGAGCCGTCCGGCGACCAGCGGGGGTAGCGGTCCCGGAAAGCATCGTTGGTGAGCTGGCGCAGCCCGCTGCCGTCCAGACGGACGACGAACAGATCTTCCTGGGGGATGGAGGTGTGGAAGGCGATCCACTGCCCATCCGGCGAGACGCCGCAGGAGCGGATGCCACGCGACCCTTGCGTCACCGGGTCCAGCCGTCCCACGGCGAGCGCCCCGGGCTCCAGGGAGGCGCGCTCGAGATTCGTCCGGCTCTCGCTGGTGGCATACAGGATGTGCTTGCCCTCCTGGGAGAGGCTCGGCAGGCCGTTCCACTCCGAGGGGGCCGTGATCGCCTCCAGGGCTCCGGTCTTCTTACCCGAAGCCTCGTCGACCGGAACCCGCCAGAGATTCATGCTGCCGCCGCGGTTGCTGGCGAAGTAGAGATACTGCCCGTCGGGGGACCAGACCGGGCTCCAATTCAGGAAGTTGTCCCGGAGCACGAGGACCGGCTTCCCGCCACCGGCCGGGACCGTCCAGAGGGCTCGCGCGCTGCCGTTGTCGATCCCCCAGTACGCGATGCTCTGGCCATGGGGGGACCAGCTCGGCTGCACGCCGTCCCCCTCCGTCAACCGCCGCTTGACACCTGTGGCGACATCCACCCGCCAGATCTCGCTCCGGGTCTTCCGGACCCGCGGATCGGAGATCCCCTCGGTCGCCACCAGGATCTCCTTGCCGTCCGGCGACCAGGCGGGGTTGAAGCCGAAGTCGGTGAGACGGCGGACCGACTCCCCCGTGGCCCCCATCAGGAAGATGCCGCCCCCCTCGCGCTCGGAGCGGAAGGCGATGCTGCCGCCGTCCGGCGAGAAGGCCGGCTGGGTGTCGTCCAGGGATGAGTCCGCCGTGAGGTTCCGGGGGTTGCTGCCACCGATCCGCTGCGAGTAGATGTCCAGGTTCCCCGGCGAGGTCTCCTTGACGTAGACGAATTCGTTGCCCTTGGGCGCCAC
>JAICSG010001054.1 GCA_025937035.1 Thermoanaerobaculia bacterium
AGGCCGCCTTGATCTCCGCCACGGTCTTGCCGGCGTGCTCGGTGAGGATCTCGTGGAGGCCGTTGGGGATGAATTGGAACGACTGCCGCTGCACGTCGCAGAGGAGGCTCCGGCGCGCCCCCTTTACCGGCAGGCAGCACGCGAAGAGCTGGAAGACGGGCTCGCGGGCTTCAGATCTCATCGTCGGGACCGAGGCACCGGGAGATCGGCTTGCGGAAGCTGCTGCAGACGTAGCCCACGGCGCGGTGGGGGCGGCACTCGACCAGCCGCAGCACCGTGGCGCGCGTGGCGCGGGGGTGGAGGTGCCGGTAGCCCACCGGGGCGAGCTGCTGCCCCTCGGGGGAGAGCCGGGTGAAGAGGTCGATTTTACGATCGTCGTCCATGGTCTTCCTTCCGCAGGAGGAGCCGCGCGATCTTGCGCTCCAGGTGGTAGTTGCAGGGGTGGGACACCATGCCGAGCTGGCCGACCGGGTTGACCTCCAGGAAGACCTCGCGGCCGTCGCGGGCCACCAGCAGGTCGATCGATCCGGTCTCCAGCTCCAGACCCCGCATCAGCCGGAGGAGGCGTTCAGCCAGCTCCGGGCGCAAGCGGTAGGGGACGTTGCGGTTCGGCCGCTCCCGGTTGTAGTGCCGAAAGTCGGCGCGGGTCCGCGGGTCGTTCTGGGAGAAGATCGCCATGGCATGGAATTCGCCGTCGAGGTAGAACACCCGCAGCTCCCAGGCCTTCTCGATCCGCTCCTGGAAGAGCGAGGGGGCGAAGCGCTCCGGCAGGGCCGCGATCTCTTCCAATCCCAGCGGGGTGGTGAACAGGAAATACGAGACCTCCCCCTCGATGAAGGCGTCGACCTCGCCGATGGGCTTGGTGATCACGGCGCCGTGCTCTTCGCAGAAGCGGCGCAGCGCCTCCCGCTCGGTGGTCACCAGGGTGGCCGGGGTGGCGATCCCCTCCCGCGCGGCGCGCCGGAGCACGTCGAGCTTGTTTAGGCTCGACCGCCGCGGATGGCTCAGCCAGGGGAGGTGGTCGAAGCTGGAGAAGATGAGGTCGCTGAGGCGCCGGGACTCCAGGGTGAGATGGCGCCGGAGCTGGTGGTGGAGCGTGTGGTTGCCGGCCGCGGGATCGGCCAACAGGTCGACCGTCTCGTGGCGCCGTTCGTAGAGCCAGCGCCGGAACCAGACGGCGCCGGCCTCCTGGAGCGGCAGCTCGATCCCCCCGCTCTCGAAGCGGAGCGCGAGCCGGCCGTCCATGAGCTCGATCCGGATCTCCGAGCGCCCCTCGACGTCGTCGCCGTTGAGGCGCACGCAGCGGCCCCCGAGCGCCTCGATCCAGTCCATGACCTCCTCGGTCGTGGGCTCCAGCGAAGACTGGCTGAGGATCAGGATCAACGGCGTCTCCCCCTCTCCAAAGCTAGTGCCCGCCGGGAGGGGGATTGGGACACCCCCCGGGGCTTGTTGACGCGGGGGGCGGGGCTGGCTTAGCTTGGAGCCCCTACTTCAGAGGAAAGAGAGAGCTCTCATGAGCGAGATCGACGAGACCATCTCCGAGGCGGTCGAGAAGGCCCGGGAATCGCACGACGCGTTGAACAACCTGATCGCCGTCCTGGTGGCCCTGCTCGCCACCTTCATGGCGCTGTGCAACATCAAGGACGGCAACATCGTGCAGGCGATGCAGCAGGACCAGTCCAAGGCGGTCGACCAGTGGTCGTACTACCAGGCCAAGGGGACGAAGCAGAACCTGGCCGAGAGCGTGCTCGACCAGCTCCAGATCCACCGGGCCGAGCCCAACCTCCCGCCGCAGGAATCGGCGCTGCTCGACAAGGAGATCGCCATCTACACGGCGAACGTGAAGAAGTACGAGCAGCAGAAGGAGGAGATCAAGAAGGTGGCGGAAGGCGCCGAGAAGGACTACGACGGCCTGAACGTGCACGACGACCAGTTCGACATGTCGGAGGCGGCGATCAGCATCGCCATC
>JAICSG010000471.1 GCA_025937035.1 Thermoanaerobaculia bacterium
GCGGGCGAGGAGAGGACGGTGGAGATCCCCTGCGCCTTCCAGCCCGAGCGGGTGCTCGTGGACCCGGACGTCAAGGTGCTCCAGCTCCGCCGCAAGGCGGCGGTGGCGAAGCTGTAGCGGAGAAGGGGCAAATCCTTTCCTCCCTTTCGCGATTTTTCTGGGCTTTGCGGTTTAATCTAGGCAGGGGCCCTCGTTCGTGATATCGTTTCCGCCGTCCGATATCGGAGGTCCTCATGATCCGAACCCTGATCAGCCTGGACGATGAGGACAAGACATGGCTCGACCGGAAAGCGAAGGAGGAGGGGATCACCATGGCCCACATAGTGCGCGATGCGGTGAAACGGTACCGGGAGCAGTGCGAGGCATCCGCGGTGGAGCCGTCGCTGGAACAGCTCCTGCGGCGAACGGCGGGAAGCTGGCGGGAGGGGGACGGCCTCGCCTATCAGCGGGCGGTCCGCGGCGAGTGGGAGAGGAGCCCGGAAGACGAGGGCTCCGGTTCCTGATCGACTCGGTCATCCTCATCGACCATCTCAACGGATACAAAGAGGCGACCCTCTGCATCGCCCGCCTCGCCCCGGAGGCGGCCCTGTCGGTGATCACCCGGGCCGAGGTGCTGGCGGGATTCGATCCTCCGGAGATGGCGGAGGCTCTGGGGTTGCTCGACCGCTTCCCCACCCTGATCATCGACAAGCCGGTGGCCGATCTCGCGGCCCGGCTGCGCCGGGAGCACCGCTGGAAGATGCCCGACGCGCTACAGGCGGCCCTGGCGAGGTATCATTCCCTGGAGCTGGTCACCCGCAATACGCGGGACTTCCCCCCGGACCGCCACCCGTTCGTAGTTCTACCGTACGTGCTCCCGGGGTGAGCAACGGGCGCGCAGGGAGTTGGCGATCGGCCGGCTCGCTTTTGCCTTTTGGCGGCACTCTAGACCTTAGAAGCATTTCTTTGGAGCAGGTCGAGGAAGGAAAAGAGGGCCGGGTTCCAGGACCGGTACCGGAGAGGTTTGCGGAGGCTCATTCAAGGAGGAGAGGAGATGCGCAGGACTATTCAAAGAGGGATTGTGGCGCTGGCGATCGTTACAACCCTGTCCGTCGCCGGGGCGCGCCCGGCCGCCGCCATGGATCTGGGGCTGATGCATCAGATCTCCAATCTCTGGTCGTTCCTCACCGGCGCGAGCCCCGTGGCCCACCGGTCGACGGCGCCCGGCAAGCCGGTCCACCGGAAGGGGTCGTCCTCCACCTGCCCCTCGGGCACGACCTGCGAGGGTGGCTGGGGGATCGATCCGAACGGGAACACCGTCAACGCCCTGCCGACGACCGATAGCGGCGTCTAGACGAGACAACGCGCAACGGATATGAGAGAATTTGGGGAATTCGCTGCATTGATTTGAGGAGAATCGGATGAGCGAGCATCATCCACGCCGTGAAGCTCTGGAAGGCCTGCTTCTCAACCGCCTGCCGGCCGCCGAGGCGAAAGCCGCGGTCACCCATCTGCTGGGAGGTTGCGAGCGCTGCCAGGAAGAGCTGGCACCACTCGCGACGGCCATGTTCACGCCGGACGCCGCGCCGGAGCCCCATCTTTCCGAGACGGAAGAGGACGCCTACGACCTCGCCATCTCGGCCGCGTTCGCCAAGGCGCTCCAGCGCGAGCGGGAGCTGGCCTCCGACCGCGAGACCGCCCGCCGCAAGGCGCAGGAGATCGTCCGCGCGGTGCGCCGCTCGGAATCCCCCGCCCTGCCCGACGGTCCGGTCTCCTGGGGCCTCTGCGAGGTCCTGCTGGAGGAGAGCCGCGAGCTGCGGAACACCGACCGGGCCGGCATGCTCCTGCTGGCCAATCTGGCCCGCCTGGCGGCCGACCGGCTCGATACCAAGGCTCAGGGGCCCGAGCAGCGGACGGACATGCAGGCCCGCGCCTGGGCCGAGCTGGCCAACGCCTACCGGATCAACAACGACTTCCCGCAGGCCGAGGCCGCGATGGCCTGCGCGCTCGATCTCCGGGCCCAGGGGACGGGCGATCCGCTCCTCTACGCCCGCGTCGCCAACCTCAACGCCTCCCTGCTGGGCGATGTGGGACGGTTCAAGGAAGCCTTCCGGATGCTCGATCTCGCCCACGCGATCTACCGCCGGCACGGCGACACGCACGAGATCGGCCGCACGCTGGTCGTCAAGGGGCTCTACACCGGTTATGCCGGCCAGCCCGAGGAAGGTCTCCAGCTCCTCGTCCAGGGGTTGCCGATGATCGACCGGGCGCGCGATCCCAAGCTGGTCTTCCACACGCTGCACAACATCCTCCTCTTCCGCGTCGAGCTCGGCGAGTACGAGGCGGCCCAGCGGCAGCTCCAGAGGATGCGTCCGCTCTACACCGCCCACGCCGCCTGGCTCGACCTGGTGAAGCTGCACCGGTTGGAGGGTGAGATCGCCGCCGGCCTGGGCGATCTGGCCACCGCCGAGGCGACCTTCCAGCAGATCCGGCAGGACCTCGACGAGGCGGGCCTCCCCTACCAGGCCGCCCTCGCCTCGCTCGACCTCGCCGGCGTCTGGCTCCGCCAGGGGCGCACCGCCGAGGTGCAGGGCCTGGTGAAGGAGACGATGGCCACCTTCCGCGTGCTCGGCACCGAGCGCGAGGCCTTCTCCGCCCTGCACATCCTGCAGGAGGCCCTGGACCGCGATCAGGCGACGCTCGACGTCGTCCGCCTGGTCAGCGGCATCCTCCGGCGCCTGCAGAACGAGCCGGCGGCCCGCACCGGCATCGAAACGCTGTAGCGCCCTCCTCTTTCCAGAGGGTCCGGCGGCCCGGGGCTTCGGCTCCGGGCCGTTCGCTTTTCCGGCCCGCCCTTTGCAGGAGCTTCCTGGAGAAGGAGGAACGACATCATGCGTCACGACGACGACAATCGGAATACTCTCAACTCGATCCCGGTGGAAGAGACGGCGGCGGCCGGGCCGATCCCCGGGGAGGTCCCCGTGCCCGTCCCGGGCGGCGATGCGCTCACCCATCCCACCCTGGCGTCCTTCGCGCCGGCGGACGCGGCCACCGGCACCGGCCTCGGCGACATGCTCAAGGAGAACTTCATCCGCGCCACCCTCTCCCCCGAGGAGAACGAGCTCACGCGGGACCACCACGTCGGCCACGAGATCACCGGCCGGCTCGACGAGGCCGTGGACGCCCCTGACCACAGCGAGCTCCGCGAGGAGGCCCACGTACCGGTCCGCGGCCGGTAGCGCATGCCCTCCCACGAAAGGCCGGTCGCGATCTACGGCGCCATGGCCGCGAACCTGGCCATCGCCGCCGCCAAATTCGTGGCCGCCGGCTTCACGGGCAGCTCGGCCATGATCTCGGAGGGGATCCACTCGCTGGTCGATACCGGCAACCAGATCCTCCTCCTGCTGGGGCTCCGCCGCAGCAAGCGGCCTCCGGACGCCAACCACCCCTTCGGGCACGGCAAGGAGCTCTACTTCTGGAGCCTGGTGGTGGCGATGCTCCTGTTCGGCGTCGGCGGCGGGATGTCGGTCTATGAGGGGGTCACCCACCTTCTCCATCCCCATCCCCTGGAGGACGCCACCTGGAATTACGTCTCGCTGGGGATCGCCTTCGTCTTCGAGGGGATCTCCTGGATTCTCGCCATGCGGCAGCTCCGGCCGCTGATCCGCGAGCGGGGGGTCTGGAAGGCCCTGCGCACCAGCAAGGACCCCTCGATCCTCGTCCTCTTCTTCGAGGACTCGGCGGCCCTGGTCGGCCTCGTGATCGCCTTCCTCGGCGTCCTCCTGGGCCACCTGTGGAATTCCCCCGCCGCGGACGGCATCGCCTCCATCCTCATCGGCCTCCTGCTCGCGAGCGTCGCCACCCTGCTGGTGCACGAGAGCAAGGGGCTGCTGCTGGGCGAGAGCGCGGACCCCAAGGTGCTCGCGGACATCCGCGAGATCGTCGCCGGCGATCCGGCGGTGGCCCGGGCCCAGTGCCCGCTCACCATGCACCTCTCCCCCGAGGAGGTGCTGCTCAACCTGGAGATCGACTTCCGCCCGGGGCTGCCGCCGGGGCAGATCACCGAGTCGGTCAACCGCCTGGAGCAGGAGATCCGGCGGCGGCATCCGGAGGTGCAGCGGATCTTCATCGAGGCGCGGGCGCTGGGGGGCGCTTCAGGTAAGCTACCGCCGCCATGGTCACCCTCTCCGACGTCCAAGCCGCCCGCGAGCGTATCCGTTCCCACGTCCACCGCACCCCGGTCCTGACCTCGCGCACGATCGACGCGCGGGTGGGGGCGCGGGTCTTCTTCAAGGCCGAGATCTTCCAGCGGATCGGGGCCTTCAAGGCGCGCGGGGCGTTCTCGCGGATGACC
>JAICSG010000064.1 GCA_025937035.1 Thermoanaerobaculia bacterium
CATCCCCAGAGCCGCGACGGGGTCAGCCCACCACCATCCGAGGGCGGAGTTGAGGCCGATGCCGGCCAGGGTGATCAGGGAGAGCCACCAGCAGGCGGTGGTCTGGAAGGCATCGGCCGCCAGCGCCCGGCTGCCCAGGCGGGCGGCGGCCCGCCGCTTGGCGCGGGCGAGCCAGATCATGGCGAACAGCGAGACCACCGTGAGGCCGATCCCCACCAGGCTGGCGGACGGCCGCTCGCGCCGCCAGAGCGCGAGCGCCGCGTCGGCCGCCACGTAGGCCGCCAGGAGGTAGAGCGAGACGCCGACCAGACGGCGGGCCCGGTGGTCGAGCCGCTCGATCTCCGCCGGAGCCATGGCGGTCCGTTCGGCCTTGAGCCGCCAGACCAGCACGGCCCCCGAGGCGCTCTCGACGAAGCTGTCGATCCCGAACCCGAGCAGGGCCACGCTCCCCGCCGCCACCGCCGCGGAGACGCCGATCAGCCCCTCGACGACGTTCCACCCCACGGTCAGCCATTCGAGCCACAGGGCCTGCCGGAGCTGACCTCCCCGGCCCCCCTCCTCCTGGACCATGGTCGTCATGGCGCCCCTCCTGTGGTACATTGTCGCCGGATTCGCCGCGCCCGCGGCACCACACCTTCGGGTCCCCATCGTCTAGTGGACTAGGACTCTGCCCTTTCAAGGCAGCAACACGGGTTCGAATCCCGTTGGGGATACCATCCTCGCCTGCCAGGCCGCTCTGGGACGGGAGGTGCGAGGAGAAGGCGCGGATCTCACCCAGGCCTTCTTCCACGCCGGGGTTCCGGATATCGTTAAGTCGTTCTGGATAAGACTACGACGTTTCATCCTGACCTACCGTTATGCCGGCTTGGAAGGTTACGACGGTCCGTCGTAGCCTTATCCAGACCGCCGTAACGGTATCCAGACCGCCGTAACCTTCTCCAAAAGCTGTCGGGGGATTCGCGGGGACAAAAAAAGGGGGTGCGCCGGAGCGCGCCCCCGAGGACGACCCGATCGCGGCAGGGCTACTTCTCCGTAGAGGCGGGGTGCGGCGCCGGCCCGGGAGACGGCGTCGGCATGGGAGTCGGCTTCTGCTTCGGGGTCCGCTTCTTCCTCCCCCGGAACGGCTGCACGCCGAACTCCGCCACCTTCTCCGACGCCGGCCCGTAGTGCTGCTTCACCGCCGCCCGCAGCAGGCTCGCCAACCGGCCCCCCTCGAGGATGGCCGACTTGAGCGACTTCGACGCCTGCTGCTTGGCCGCCCGCTGAGCCGCCTGCGACGCCGCCATCTGGCGAGCCTGCTCCATGACCGTCCCCAACTGCGCCCGGAGCACCTCAAGATGCGCAAGGTCGGTTGCATTCGCCGCCAAACGCTCCTGCAGGTAGCCCCAATCCTCGATCTTCCCCTTGTACGTCGATTCGTTAGCCATAACTCTTTTTCCTCAAGCTTTTTCCAGCCCTCCTTTCTCCGGCGTCTCCAATGACCCCGAAGCCCTGCTGCGTCGCAGTCTAATGCATATATGTGCGCATGTTAACAGCAAATATGCAATCTACTTGACAGACTTGCGCAAATCTGGAAGACTCAAGGGCTAAGGAGGGATGCCATGTCGAGAGACCCCAAGATCCGGGCGCAGCGCCACAGGGCCATTCAGAAGATCTTCGAGAAGGGGTATGAGATCCGGGAGCAGAAGGACTTGGTGAAGCTCCTGGCTTTCGAGGGGTTCGACGTCACCCAGTCGAGCGTCAGCCGCGATCTGCGGGACCTCGGGGCGTTCCGGCGCAACGGCCTCTACGAGCTCCCGGAGGAGCATCCCGGGGGCAGCGCGAGCTTCGCCCAGATCGTGGAATATGTCACCGGCGGCCAGACGGTGGGAGACCACATGCTCCTGCTGGAGGTCCAGCGGGGGGCCGCCGGCCTGGTGGCCAACATCCTCGACGAATCCGGCTGGGCCGACATCGCCGGAGTCATGGCCTCCATGGACGACAAAGTCCTCATCCTCACCGAGGACGCCGAACGCCAGCGCAACGTCCTCAGCCACCTCCCCTATACGGACGACTAGCGGGGCGCGAGCGTCAGCCGGTCCTCCGCCGCCTTCTCCACCGCCTCCCGGGCGAACAGCATCGGCCGGTACCGGTGGTCTCTCCAGAGCGGGATCTGGTCCTCGCGATGGCGGTGGAAGAGCTGCCCCGTCTGCCCGGTGCCGTTGACCACCAGCGACCGGCCCAGGTCGGCCAAGTCGACGATCATGCGCTGCGAGGTCCCGAACTGGCCGATGTACGGACGCCGGCCATTCGCCGCCACCGAGCTGACCGTGGCCCCCTCGCCGCCGACCGGCACGGGGCCGCCGTTGAACAGCTTCATCAGGAAGCCGATGCCGCTGTTGCCGAGCGGCCGGTGGACGAAGACGGCCTTGTGGAGCTTCCCCCACTGCCACTTCGCGGGGTCGTTCCCCAGGCGCGGGGAGAGCAGGTCGACCGCGTCGGCCAGGGCGCGCCGCACGACGTCGTCCCGGGTCTCGACCTTGGCCGTCGTCCGCTTGTCGTCGAACCAGGGGTTGCGCGGGTCGGCCATCATCTCGACCAGCCGCGGCAGCTGGTTGACGGCGGTGCCGCGGAACTCGTTCATCAGCTCGTCCCCCAGCTCGTCGCCGTAGGTGTCGTCGATCAGCGCCCGGCTCCAGGCCAGGTAGATGGTGGCGCCGGGGCTCTCCGGGGTGAAGCGCAGGTCCCAGCGGCGCACCTGGTCGAGCGCCTGGGCCTGCAGCGGATTGGCGGGCTGGACGGCGAGCAGGTAGGGGCGCAGCGCGGCGGCCGGCTCGGAGTAGACGTCGGCCTGGATGCGCCGCATGTCATCCAGGGCGGCATGGGGGGTCGCGGCGAGGAGCTCGGTGATCCGCTGCGCCCGGTAGGGGTCGGCGTAGTCGAAGGAGATCAGGTACGGGTAGTCGTCGGTCACCACCTTGTTGTTGGCGGTGACGATGAAGCCGGCCGGTGGATTGAGCAGCGACGGCATGCGGTCGAAGGGGATGTATCCCTTCCAGTCGCGCTCCGGGCCCCCCGCGGGCACGGGGGCGAGCCCGAGCTGGCCGGGAGCGCGCACGGGGATCTTTCCGGCTCCCTGGTAGCCGATGTTGCCGGCTTCATCGGCGTAGACGAAGTTCAGGGTCGGCGCCTCCCACAGGGAGAGGGCCTGGCGGAAGGCGGGCCAGTCCGCGGCGGTGTCGATGCCCGCCAGGGCGTCTAAGGTGCGGCCAGGATCGAGAGCCGTCCAGCGCAGGGCGAGCGGCGGCATGCCCTTGAGATCGAACCCCTCGTTGACGATCGGCCCGTGCGGGGTGATTACGACATCGAAGGGGACGGTCTGCCCGTTCTTGAGCCGGATCGGCTCGTGGACGATCCGCGAGCCGGGCCCGCCGGGGGTCTCGACGAAGAGGTCCTGGGAGTCGCCGCACATGCTGGAGATCCCCCAGGCGATCCGGGCGTTGTGGCCGATCAGCACCATGGGCACGCCGGGGAACGAGAAGCCGGCCACGTCGAAGCGCCCGGCGTGGAGGCCGTTCTCGTACCAGACGGAGGGCATGTCCAGCTCGAGGTGGGTGTCGTTGGCGAGCAGCGGCTTGCCGGTGGCGGTGCGGCTGCCGTGGACCACCCAGTTGTTGCTGCCCACGCCCACGGCCCCCTCGGTGAGGACGGCGGCGAGCAGCGGGCCGGCCGCCTCCAGCGCCGCCCGGCGGCCGGCGCCGTAGCCGCCGGCCTCGGGCGCGACGATCACCGGCTGCCGGTTCTGGCCCGGGAAGGGGGGCATGAGCTGGCGGACCCCTTCGGGGCCGACCTTGGCGGCGAGGCGGGTACGCATCAGCTCCTGCGTCTGGTTCTGCCCCAGGGAGAAGGCGATCATCTTGCTCCAGGCGATCGAGTCGACTGGGGTCCAGTGGGCCGGGCGCGGCGCCCCGATCAGACTGAATTCGACCGGCAGCCCGGGGTGGGAGTCGAGGAAGGCGTTCACGCCGTCGGCGTAGGCCTGCAGGATCGCCCGGGTGGGGGGTGAGAGCACCTGCCAGTCGGCCTCGGCGGCGTGGCGGATGCCGAGCACCCGCAGCGAGCGGTCGGTGGGCAGCAGGGCGCGGCCGAACAGGGTGGAGAGCTCCCCGGCCCCCAGCCGGCGGTTGAATTCCATCTGCCAGAGCCGGTCCTGGGCGTGGACGTAGCCTTGAGCGAAGAAGAGATCGTTCTCGTTGGCGGCGTAGAGGCTGGGGACGCCCCAGCGGTCGCGGATCACCTCGACGGGGGCCGACAGTCCCTGGACGGCGATCTTCCCCGTGGTTTGCGGCCAGGCCCGGCGTACCCGCCAGGTGCCGAAGGCCGCCAGCGCCACGACGATCACCGCCAGCGTCAGAAGGAGGAGCTTCAGGATCCTGCGGAGCCGGTTTCTCAAGGTCTCTCCGATCCGCCGAGGAGGGTCCGCAGCCGGTCGGCCAGGGTGCGGACGTGGGGCTCGGCGAGCAAGGTGATGTGGTCCCCCGGGACGTCTACCCGGTCGACGGGATGGGGAGAGAGCCTCTCCCATCCGAGGTCCGGCCCGAGCGCGGGATCGAAGTGCGCCCCCTCGGCCCGGATCAGGGTGATCCGCCCATCATAGGGCCGCGGCACGTAGCGGCGGAAGGCGCGGACGTTGGTGGCGTAGACCCGCAGGAGGCGGCGGAGCTGCGCCAGGCTATCGCCGCTGTGGACGATCCCCGCCTCCTGGAGGCGCGCGACGAAGAAGCGGAGCCGCGCTTCCGGGTCGAGGGGCTGGAGGTCGGCGAGGGTCACCCGGAGGTCCTTGCCGCGCAGCCCTTTGACGTACTCGGCGATGGCGAGCAGCCGGCCGGTGTCGTCGGCGGCCTCGGGGTCCGGATCGAGCGCTCCGTCCTCGACGCCGGGCGCGGTGTCCAGGACCGCCAGCAGCTCGACCTCCTCGCCCGCGGCCCGCAGCTGCCGGGCCAGCTCGAACGCCGCCAGGCCGCCGAACGACCAGCCGCCGATACGGTAGGGCCCGCGGGGCTGGACGCGGCGGATCTCCCCCAGGTAGTGGGCCGCCATCTCCTCGATCGTGGCGAAGGGCTCGGCGGCGTCCTCCAGGCCGCGCGCCTGCAGGCCGTAGAACGGCTGATCGGCGCCCGTGTGGCGGGCGAGCGGAAAGAAGCAGAGCGCGTCGCCGCCGGCGGGGTGGATGCAGAAGAACGGCCGCCGGCCGCCGCCGGGGGCCGGAGGGACGATCTCCACCAGACAGCTCGCGGCGACGGGAGCGGCGGGGGGCGCGGCCTCCGCGCTCCCCTTCAGCCGCCGCTCCAGCGCCTCCCGCTGGGCCGGGGAGAGCCTGGAGAGGCGGGAGGCGAGGCTCCCCCGGCGGGCGTCGATTGTCGGCGCGGCCGCCCCGGCGGGCTCCACGGGCGCCGCGGCCCGCGGCGGCGGCTCCGGCTCCGGCGCCGGCAGGCCCAGCGGGATCTCCCCCACCTTCACCTCCGGGTCGGCGACGGCGGCCTCCAGCAGGCTCCGGTAGTTTTCCAGCAGGCGGTCCATGGTGGCGGCGTCGAAGAGGTCGGTGTTGTACTCGACCCCGGTGTGGAGGCCGTCCGGCGCCTCGACCGCGAACAGGGTGAGGTCGAATTGCGAGGTGCCGGTGGCGACGCCGTAGGGCTCGATGTGGAGAGCCCCCTCGTCCGGCGGCGCCGCCAGCGGGCTGTCGGCCGGCTGCAGCAGGAACATCACCTGGAAGAGGGGGCTGCGGCTCGGGTCGCGCACCGGCTGCAAGGCTTCGACCAGCTTCTCGAAGGGGAGCTCCTGGCCGGCGTAGGCGCGCAGGGCCATCTCCCGCACGCGCTCGAGGAGCTGATGGAAGGTGAGGTCGCCGGAGAGGTCGGCGGGGAGCACCAGGCTGTTGACGAAGAACCCGATCAGCCCTTCGAGCTCGGGGCGGTTGCGGCCCGCCACGGGGGAGCCGACCACGACGCGCCGCTGGCCGGTGTAGCGGTGGAGCAGCGCCTGGAAGGCGGCGAGCAGGGCCATGAACAGGGTCACCCCCGACCGGTGCGCGAGCTTCTGGATCCCCCAGGTCAGCTCGGTGGAGAGCTGGAGCGACCGGTAGGCGCCACGGTAGGTCTGGACCGCCGGCCGCGGGCGGTCGGTGGGCATCTGGAGCGGCGGGACCTCGGTGCCGAGCCGCCGGGTCCAGTCCGCCAGCAGGGCGTCGACGGCCTCGCCGCTCAGCGCGCTCCGCTGCCAGACCGCGAAGTCCGGATATTGCAGCGGCAGCGCGGGCAGGGGGGACGGCCGGCCGGCGGCGAAGGCCTCGTAGAGCGCCCGCAGCTCGCGGAGGAAGACGCCCGTCGACCAGCCGTCGGTCACGATGTGGTGCAGGGTGACCAGCAGCACGGCCTCGCCGGCGCCGAGGCGCAGCAGGGTGGCGCGGAGCAGCGGGCCGCGGGAGAGGTCGAAGGGGAGGCGGGCCTCCTCCGCCGCCCGTTGGCGAGCCTCGGGCTCGCGCAGGGAGGCCGGCAGGCCGGAGAGGTCGATCCATGGCAGCGGCACGGGCGCGGGGGGCTGGACCCGCTGGACGCCCCGGCCGTCCCGTTCGGGAAAGACGGTGCGCAGCGCCTCGTGCCGCTGGACGATCTCGTCGAGGGCCCGCGAGAGGGCCCCCACGTCGAGCTGGCCGGTCAGGCGGAGGGGGGACGGCAGGTTGAAGGTCGCCGTCCCCGGCTCCAGGCGGTCGAGGAACCAGAGCCGCTGCTGGGCGAAGGAGAGCGGCAGGTCGCCGTCGCGCGGGGCCCGCCGGATCGGCGGCATGGAGACGCCGTGCCGCGCCTCGATCTCCTTGCCGAGCCACTCCGCCAGCTCCTTGAGCACGGGGGAGAGGAAGAGCCGCCGCAGCGGCAGCTCCACGTTCAGCGCCGAGCGGACGCGCGCGGTCACCCGGGTGGCGAGCAGCGAGTGGCCGCCGAGATCGAAGAAGCTGTCGTTCCGGTAGACGGGATGGCCGAAGATGTCGCTCCAGATCCCGGCCAGGACCTCCTCCACGTAGCCGCGCGGGGCGTGGGCCGCGTCCGCGGCAACGGCCTCCGGCTGGAGCGGCAGGGCGGCGAGGGCCCGCCGGTCGATCTTGCCGTTAGGGGTGAGCGGCAGCCTGGCGAGCGGCATGAAGACCGCGGGGACCATGTAGTCGGGCAGGCTCTGCTGGAGGAAGACCCGCAGCTCGCCGGCGAGCCCGGAGGAGTCCGTCTCGGTCTCCACCCAGGCGATCAGGCGGGTGCCGGTGCCGTCCACGTCGGGCGCCGCGAGGATGGCGGCCTGCCGCACGTCCGGATGGCGGACGAGCGCCGACTCGATCTCCCCCAGCTCGATCCGGAACCCCCGGACCTTGACCTGGTGGTCCAGGCGGCCGAGATAGTCCAGCTCGCCGGTGGGCAGATGGCGCACCAGGTCCCCCACCGTGTAGAGGCGCGAGCCCGGCGGGCCGTAGGGGCTCGGGACGTAGCGCTCCGCGGTCAGGTCGGGGCGGTGCAGGTAGCCGCGGGTGACCCCCTCCCCGCCCATGTACAGGGAGCCCGGCACGCCGATCGGCACCGGCCGCATCTCCCGGTCGAGCACGTAGGCCTGCTCGCCGGTCAGCGGGCGGCCGATCAGCGGATGACCGGTGTCGCGGGGCACCACCGCGAAGGAGGTGAAGGTGGTGTCCTCCGAGGGGCCGTAGAGGTTGACCACCCGCGAGACCCCGGGCAGCCGCTCGTGGATCTCCCGCACCAGGGTGGCCTTCAGCGGCTCGCCGCCCAGGTTCACCGTCCGCACCGACGGGGGCAGGCCGCCCATCCGCAGCAGCTCGGCCATGGCGGAGGGCACGGTGTCGATCAGCGCCACCTCGTCCCTGGCCTCCAGGCCGGGCAGCGCCAGGGCGTTCTCGGCCAGCAGGATCCTCCCGCCGGCGGCCAGGGTGGCGAAGATCTCGAAGACCGACATGTCGAAGCAGATCGAGGTCGAGGCGAGCATGCCGGCGTACTCCTCCGGCGTGTACATGGCGTGCGCCCAGCGGATCATCGCCACGGCGCTGCGGTGCTGGATCGCCACTCCCTTCGGCACTCCGGTGGAGCCCGAGGTGAAGATCACGTAGGCGAGGTTGTCCGGCAGGGCCTCGGGCGCCTCCCTCTCCTCCACCGGCTCGTCCTCCCAGCCGGGGTCGAGGAAGACGGTGCTCATCCCGGCCGGCAGCTCGTCCGCGAAGGCCTCGGCGAGGCGGCGGCGGGTGACCAGCACCGTGGCCCGGGCGGTCTCCAGCATCAGCAGCACGCGGCTCTTCGGGTAGTTGGGATCGAGCGGCGCGTAGGCCCCACCGGCCTTGTGGACGGCCAGCAGGGTGACGATGAGGTCCGCGGTGCGGTCCATCAGCACCCCGGCCAGCCGCTCGGGGCCGAGCCCCAGGGCCCGCAGGCGGTGGGCCAGCCCCTCCGCCCGCTCGTTCAGCTCGCGGTAGGTCAGCCGGGCATCGGGGGCGATGAGCGCGACCTGATCGGGCACCCGCGCCGCCTGGGCCTCGAAGAGCTGGTGCAGGCAGACGTCCGGCCCCGCGGTCGAGCCGGTGTCGTTGAATCCCGCCAGGAGCTGCTGCCGCTCTTCCGGAGTCAGCAGCGGGAGGTCGCCGATGGGGCGGCGGGGGTCGGCGGCGGCGGCGGCGAGCAGCACCTGGAAATGCCGCGTCCAGCGGGCGAGGGTCGCGGCGTCGAACAGCGCGGCGGCATACTCCCAGACGCTGACCAGCCCCCCCTCCTGCTGCCGCAGGTAGATGGTGAGGTCGACCTTGGCGGTGCCGTTGCCCAGCTCCCGGAGATCGAGGTCGAGACCGGGGCCGAGCTGGCGCGGCAGCGGCGGGATGTTCTGATAGGAGAGGAAGACCTGCGCCAGGGGGGACTGGCTGAGCTGGCGCTCCGGCCGCAGCTCCTTCACCAGCTGATCGAAGGGGAAGTCCTGGCGCTCCATGCCGCTCAGCACCGTCTCCCGCACCTGCTCCAGCAGGCCGGCGAAGCTCGGATTGCCGGAGAGGTCGGCGCGCAGGACGAGGTTGTTGGTGAACAGGCCGATCAGCCCCTGGGTCCCCTGCCGGTGCCGGTTCGCCACCGACGCGCCGACGTTCAGGTCCGGCTGCCCGGACAGGCGGTAGAGCAGGACGTCCAGCGCCGCCAGGAGGGCCATGAAGAGCGTGGACTTGGCCTCCAGGGCGGCCTTCCGGAGCGCCTGGAGGTCCCGCGGCGGGATCTCCGCGCTCGCCAGCCCCCCCACGAAGCTCTGCACCGGCGGGCGGGGGCGGTCGGCCGGCAGGTCGAGCAGATCGGGAGAGCCGGCCAGGCGCCGGCGCCAGAATGCGAGCTGGGCGCGGGCCTCCTCCCCCGCGAGCCACTCCCGCTGCCAGGCCGCGTAGTCGGAGAGCTGCACCGGCAGCGGCGGCAGGGCGGCGGGCCGGCCCCCCATCTCGGCGGCATAGAAGGCGGCGAGGTCGTTGGCGAGCACCCAGGTCGACCAGTCGTCCCCCACGATGTGGTGCATGAGGATCAGCAGGCGGTGGTCCCGCTCGCCCCTTTCCAGCAGATAGCCCTGGAGCAGGGGGGCGTGCTGGAGGCTCACGATCGTCGCCGCCAGGGCCGCCGTGGCCCGCTCCGCCTCGCCCTCCCGGAGGGTGGCCGGCAGGGCCCGGAGGTCGATCCGCGGCAGGCCGACCACGGCGCCGGCGGGCGCCAACTCCGGCCCGCCGTTCACCTCGGAGAAGACGACCCGCAGCGTCTGATGGCGACGCACGACCGCCGCCAACGACCGTTGCAGGGCGCCGCGGTCGAGCGGCCCCGTGAGGTCGAGCTGCAGCGGGATGGTGAAGAGGGGCAGCTCGGGGTGCAGCCGCTCGGCGAACCACATCCCCTCCTGGCCGGGGGAGGCGATCCAGCGCCGGTTCTTCGCCAGGGGGATCCCCGCCAGCTCCTCCCCCGCCGTGAGCCCGGTCATCAGGGCGGCCAGCCGCTCGACGGTCGGGGCGTCGAAGAGGGCACGCGGCGGCAGCCGGCGGCCCAGGGTCTCGTGGATGCGGGCGATCACCCGGGCGGCCAGGAGCGAATGCCCGCCCAGCTCGAAGAAGTGATCCTGGATTCCGACGGCGGAGACGCTCAGGACCTCCGACCAGATCTCGGCCAGGGCCGCCTCGAGCGGATCGCGGGGGGCCACGAAGCCCGGCCGCTCGCCGGAGATCTCCGGCCTGGGCAGGGCCTTGCGGTCCACCTTGCCGTTGGGGCTGAGCGGCAGGGCCGCCATCACCACGAAATAGGTGGGGACCATGTACTCGGCCAGCCGCTCCCGCACGTGCTCCCGCAGCCCGGCCACCGAGAGCTCCATCCCCTGCCGGGCGACCACGTAGGCCGCCAGCACCTTCTCCGCCGCCTCTCCCGTCTCCGAGAGATCGAGGGCCACCACCACCGTGTCCCCCACCGCCGGATGGCGCTCCAGGGTCGCCTCGATCTCCCCCAGCTCCACGCGATGGCCGCGGATCTTGACCTGATGGTCGAGCCGGCCCAGGTAGTCCAGCTCGCCGTCCGGCCGGTAGCGGATCAGGTCGCCGGTGGCGTAGATCCGCTCCCCGGGCCGGGTGGCGTACGGGTCGGGCACGTAGCGGGCCGCGGTCATGTCCGGCCGGCCCAGGTAGCCCCGGGAGAGCCCCGCGCCGCCGATGTACAGCTCGCCGGGGCCGTCCCCCGGCACCTGCTGGAGATCGCGGTCCAGCAGGTACCCCCACTCGCCGTCGAGCAGGTTGCCCACCGAGGGGATGGTGTCCCCCGGCGGAACCAGCGCCCAGGTCGAGAAGGTGGTGTCCTCCGAGGGGCCGTAGACGTTGTAGACCTTCTGGATCGTCCCCGTCTCGTGCAGCCGGTTCACCAGCGCGGCCCGCAGCGCCTCGCCGCCCAGGTTGACGGTGACCACCGACGGCGGGATTCCCCCCGAGCGCGCCAGCTCGGCGATCGCCGAGGGGACCGTGTTGACCAGGGTGACCTCCCCGGCCGCCGGCAGCTCCGGCAGGCTCAGGGCGTGGTCGGCCAGGATCGCCCGGCCGCCCAGCGCGGGGGTCACGAACAGCTCGAAGATCGACATGTCGAAGCAGACCGAGGTGGCCGCCAGCACCCCGGAGAGCTCCTCGGGCGAGTAGATCCGCGCCGCCCAGCGGGTGAGGGTCACCGCCGAGTGGTGCTCGATGGCCACCCCCTTCGGCCGGCCGCTCGAGCCCGAGGTGTAGATGACGTAGGCGAGATTGCGCTCGCCGGCCGGGCAGTCGAACGGCCCGCCGCCGAAGCGCTCGATCTCCGGCCAGTCCCGGTCGAGCAGGACCGGCCGCGCGGAGGTGTGGGGCAGGCGGCCGGTCAGGCGCTCCTGGGTGA
>JAICSG010001030.1 GCA_025937035.1 Thermoanaerobaculia bacterium
GAGGGTGCAGGCCCGGGGGTGGGCGGCGAGGTCGGCGGCCAGCCAGCGGAGCTGGGGCGAGCCCGGGCCGCAGCCGCCGATGGCGCCGCAGTTGGAGTTGAGGACGATCACGTGCCAGGTGCCGAGATCGTAGCTGTACCACCCCTGCGTACGGTCGCCCGCCGCCGCTCCGAAGTAGTCGTAGTAGCCCGCGGCGCCCGGCGTCTCGTACTCGTGATTGCCCGGCGCCGGCCGCAGGAGCGGCCCGAGGCGCCCCCAGGTCGGCGCGAAGGACGTCCGGTAGTTGGCGAGAGAGCCGTCCAGATACTGGTTGTCCCCCAGCAGGAGCACGGCGTCGTAGCCGCCTCCGAGCAGCAGGTCCGAGGTGTCCTTCATGCGGCAGGCGAAAGCCGTGCCGTTGCCGCCGTTGAAATAGGGATTCGAGGGCTCGCAGGCGATGTCCCCGGCCGCGGCGACGACGGGATCGGCGGCGTGGGTGGCCGGGGCGAGGGCCAGCCCCAGGGCGGCGCAGAGGGCGATGCGGAGCTTCACTGGGAGTGATTGTAATCGTTGTACGATGACTCCGGCATGGCAGCGAAGAAGAACGACCTCGACGCCGATCTCGCGCGCCTCTACCGGGGGCCTCTGGAGGGGTTCACGGCGGCCCGCAACGACCTCGCCAAGCAGCTCCGCAAGGAGGGGCGGAGCACGGAATCCGACCGCGTCAAGTCGCTGGCCAAGCCGACGCCGTCCGCCTGGGCGGTCAACGTCCTGTTCGACCGCGACCGGGAGAAGATGGACGATCTCCTCGCGGCGGGGAAGAAGGCGCGGGCCGCGCAGCAGCAGGCGGTGTCCGGCCGCGGCGCGGAGGCGTTGCGGGAGGGGCTCGGCGCGGTGCGCCGGCTCATCGACGAGCTCCGGCGTCTGGGGGTGGGCATCCTCGCCGAGGCGGGCCGCGCGGCCAGCCGCGCCATCATGGAGCGCATCGGCACCGATCTCCAGGCCCTGGCCCTGAGCCCGGCCGCCGCGGAGGAGGCCTCCCGCCGCTGGCTGGACCGCGATCTCGATCCCCCCGGCTTCGAGGTGCTCGCCGGGCTTCAGCTCGCCGGCGCGCCGGTGGTGGACATCGCGGCCCGCCGAGCGGAGAGGGAGGCGAAGCGGGCCCCGGAAAAGAAGGCCCCTCCTCCCAAGGTGGTCCATCCGCCGAAACCCAAGGGGGAGACCGAGCGGGAGCGCAAGGAGCGCGAGCGCCGGGAGGCGGCCGAAAGGGCCCGCCAGGAGCGGCAGGCGGAGCGCATTCGCCGTCTGGTCGAGGTCGCCGAGGCGAAGCTGGAGCGGGCCCGCAACGAGGCGGGCACCTTGCGCGAGGCGGCGGAGGAGGCCGAGAAGGCCGCGTCCGAGGCCCGCCGCCGCGCCGAGGCGGCCGAGATCGCCGCGGACCGGGCGCGCGAAAAGGCCGACCGTGCCGCGGAGCGGGTGGAGGCCGCGGAGGAGGAGGTCAGGGCGGCGCGGGAGGGTGAATGACGTTCCTGCCCATCGAAGAGATCCTCGCCACCGCGCCCTTCCCGCCGCCCCCCGCCCGCACCCTCGGCCACTCGCGCAAGGGGCAGACAATCGAGGGGTACCGCCTGGGTCGTGGCCCCCTCCACGTCAGCCTGATCGCCGGCTGCCACGCGGATGAGCCGGTGGGGCCCGCGATGTTGCGGCGCCTGGTGGCGTTCCTCGAAGGGCGGCCGGCGGACGATCCTCTGCTGACCGCGATCATCTGGTCCATCGTGCCGCATGTCAATCCGGACGGCGAGGCGCGCAACGCGGCCTGGAGCGCCTCGACGGTGCCGGCGATCGATCATCTCGGCCGGGAGGACCGCGCCTATGATCTGTCGCTTTATATGAATCACGTCCTGCGCGAGCGGCCGGGGGACGACATGGAATTCGGCTTCCCGCGGGACGCCGGCGACACCGGTGCCCGGCCCGAGAATCTCGCCGTGGCGCGGTTTCTGGCCGAGGGCGCGCCGTTCCACCTCCACGCGAGCTTCCATGGA
>JAICSG010000264.1 GCA_025937035.1 Thermoanaerobaculia bacterium
CGTCACCAGGACGGCCGTCAGCACGCCATGCTTGCCCGTCCCGCGGATCGGCCGGTAGGAGGTCCCGGGCAGGGGTGGGACGGCGGGCAGGCGGGGGCGGTCGGTCTCGATCGTCTCGGGAGAGGTGAGGGGCGTGGCCGCCATGGAACGCGGCGGCAAGACCACGGTGGGCAGGTCCCGGGTCTCCTCCTCGGACAGCGGGAGCGACCCCTGCCCGGCGAGGTAGAGCCGCAGCTCCTCGACCGTCTGGAAGCGGTCCGCCGGAGCCTTGGCCAGCGCCTTGAGGACGATCCGGTCGAGCCAGGCGGGGACGTCGGGCGCCGCCGCGCTGGGCGGCGGCGGCGGGTCCTCCAGTTGCGCCTTGAGAATCAGGAAGTCGGTGGGACCATCGAACGGCACGCGGCCGGTGAGCATCTGGTAGAGCACGACCCCCAGCGCGTAGACGTCCGTGCGGCGGTCCACCTCCTCTCCCCGGATCTGCTCGGGGGCCACGTAGCGGAGGGTGCCGATCAGCAGCCCCGTGCGGGTGAGATGGTTGCTCCCCGGCATGCGGGCGATCCCGAAGTCCATCACCTTCAGCGTGTCCGCCGGGGTGAGCATGAGGTTGTCCGGCTTGAGGTCGCGGTGGATGATCCCCGCCCGGTGCGCCTGCTCGATGCCGTCGAGGCAGGAGGAGAGCAGCGTCACGGCCCGCCGCCAGGGCAGGGCCCCGCCGTCCGTGAGCACCGCCGAGAGGGTGCGGCCGAACACGTACTCCATGGCCAGGAAGAGCTCGCCGCCAT
The DNA here is from genome assembly GCA_025937035.1 of Thermoanaerobaculia bacterium. Taxonomy (GTDB): domain Bacteria; phylum Acidobacteriota; class Thermoanaerobaculia; order Multivoradales; family UBA5704; genus DATARR01. The sequence continues at coordinate 783 of JAICSG010000264.1, forward strand.
CGTGGAAGAAGCTGTAGATGGTGGCGATGGCCGGGTGGTGGATGCGGGCCAGGATCTTCGCCTCGGCGCGGAAGCGCTCGACGATCTCGGGCTCGCGAGCCAGCTCGGGGCGGATGGCCTTGATCGCCACCTCCCGCTCCAGCATCTCGTCGACCGCCCGGTAGACGGCGCCCATCCCTCCTTCGCCGATCTTCTCCTCGATCCGGTAGCTGCCGACGACCTTGCCGACCATGCTGTCTGTCTCCCTGAGAGAGAACGATTCTATCGCGAAGGGGCCCTCATGCGGGCTCGATCCTTGCAGTTTTTCGGAATGGGGCTGTGGGGAAACCGGCCCCCGCAAAGGAGGTTCTTGCGATGGCCGAAATCAAGATCGAACGCAAAAAAGGGATCCCCGTCTGGGCGATCCTGCTCGCCATCATCGTGCTGGCCCTGATCGTCTGGGCCGTCGTGGCGAACCGCAATCACACCAACCAGAACGTCAACAACACCGCGGTGCTCCAGTGGAGCGCTCCGGCGCCGGGCCACGTCTATCACGTGCCGGCCACCCGGTGCGCTTGACCTGAGCGCGCCGTAAAGGAGGCTCTCCATGAGGACTGACGACGTTCGTGCCACGGGCACCGCCGTGGCCCCCCAGATCGCTCCGCTCAAGGAGCTCAAGGACTACAAGGTCGCGAGCGACGATCCGGACGTCCGCGGCTGGAAGGTGCTCGGCCGCGACGGCCGCAAGATCGGCGAGGTCCACGACCTGCTGGTCGACACCGCCGCCATGCGGGTCCGCTATCTCGACGTGGAGCTGGACGACGACCTGCTCCGGAACCTGCCCGCCGTCCCGGGCGTGGCCCACACCGGCGCCCTGATGGAGCACCGGCACGTCCTCGTCCCGATCGGCACCGCCCGGCTGGACGACGACCACGACGACGTCTACGTCGATTCGCTGGATGCCCATGATGTGGCGGTCCTCCCGGCCTACGATCACAAGGCGTTCAGCCGCGATTACGAGAACGGCGTGCGGCAGCGCTGGGACCGCGGCTACGTCCCGCCGCCGCCCCCCGCGCCCGGCGCCGCCTATCCGGACCAGAATTACTACGCCGGCGACCTCTACGACGACGAGCGCTTCTACGGCGCCCGCCGGAGGAAGCGCGGCCTGTTCGGGCGGTAGTGCTCTCCGAGGGCGCCGCCCGTCCGGGGCGCCCTATGGGACCTCCACCACCATCTCCTCGTCCGAGGTCAGCTCGATGGGCCTCTTCAACAGGACCTGGTCTTTCCGGTCCATGATCTGAATCTGGTAGCTCCCTGCCCGTAACCGCGGGACGCGGATCGCTCCATCCCTGCCCTGACACGCGTACTCGACAAGGGCTTCACCATCCGGGAAGAGGAGCTTCAGACAGAGCCCACCAAGCTTGTCAGCCTCGGCCGGCCGGACCGTCAGCGTCCGGTCACCGAGGGCAAGGTCCAGGTCGAGAGCGGTCTCCGAGGCTTCAGGCGCCACGGTAACGTGTCTCTCGATCTTTCGGTCATTCCCGTCACGGTACATGAGGCAACCACGGCATCCGGTGTAGAGCCGCGCGGTGATCGACCAGTCGCCGGGCTCGAGGTTGGTGATCCGGTAACACCTATCCGCTCCGGTCCTGGGCGACCAGGTGATGCCCTCGTGGGAAAAGTCGATGATCGGCTGGTCGCCCGGGAGCAGGCCCGGGATGCAGCCGTGGACGGCCACGCCTTTCTTCAGGTGGACGTCGATCCCCTCCAGGGGGGCGTCCGCCACCTTGATCGGGGGCAGCTCGATGGACCAGTGGCCTTCAGCCGATGCATTCGGTCCATAGGCGCTGACCTCATAGGAGCCGTTCTCCAGCAGGATCTCGAAGGAGCCGTCCGCCTGGGTCGGGGCCTGATCCGAGAAATAGTTTGCTCCCGAGAACCTCACCCATGCGCCCACGATCCCTTCACCCTCAGTCCCCAAGACCCGGCCGCGGACCGGAACCTGGCTCTTGAAGGAGAGATCGAGGGTCGCGTCTTCCTGGCCCCGCCGCAGCGTCACCTTGCCTTCGACGCTCCTCCGCCCGGCAATGGCGCTCACCGTCCATTCGCCGGGGCCGAGGTCCCCGATGCGATAGGTCCCGTCCGGGGAGACGCCGCTGCGGGGAGGGGAGAATACATCGTTCCCCGCCAAGACCTGGGCGGTCTGGAGCTGCTCGGGATTGAGGTGAAGGAGACGTCCGGTCAGGGTGAGCGCCTGCTCCAGCCGGACCACCGTCTCTTTCGCCGCGGCTTCATTGCAGGGAACGCTCGGCGAGCGGTAGCGGGCGTACCCCTCCTTCCAGACCGAGAGCTCGCAGTCGCTCCCGGCGAACGTCTCCACCGCGAAGGAGCCGTCCGGGGCGGTGAGACGCTTCCCGCCATCGACCGCCCCTCGGCTCTGGACCTCCGCGCCTCCAATCGGCTCGTCCGCGGGGCCGATCACCCGGCCGCGGACCTCCACGGTCACGATAGGTTTGAGCCGCAAATCGAGATGGCTCTCCGCGGTCTTGACCTCGACGGCCGCCTCCGCCCCCTGGAACCGGTCCGCGCGCGCCGAGAGGCGGCACGTCCCTCCGGGAGGGAGACTGCCCAGGCGATAGCGCCCATCCGGACCCGTGGAAGCGCTCGATCCGCCTTCCGGACAGCTCACGGAGACGCTGGCGCCAGGCAGCGGAGCTCCGGACACCGAAAGGATCTGGCCGGTGAGGGAGACACCCCGCCGAGGGATGAGGATGACGTCGAGGCTCCGCAGGCCGTCCGTCCCTCCGAGCTGAGCCCCTTGCTGCCGGTACGGCGCGAAGTCGTCCGCGGACACCCAGACCCAGAAGACACCCGGCGCGATGGGCTCCAGGGCGAACCGCCCCTCCGCGTCCGTTACGGCCGAGGCGTTGTCATTGGTCTGCGGACAGGGATTGTAGAGATCGATGAGGTCGCTGGGGGGCCCTGCGGCCTCCAGCGCTGCCGAGACCCGAGCGCCCGCAACCGGGTGGCCTTCCGGATCCGCGACCCGGCCGGGAACGCGTCTGGAGGCGGGCAGGACGATCCGGAGAGGCCGTGGAGGCTCGTCGAGCGCCTCGATGGATCGCGAGCGGTCGCGCCCGCAGGCGTAAAGCTCGAAGGTTCCCTGCTTCTGGATGTGGAGTGAGAATTTTCCGTCGGCTCCCGTGACCTGGCGCGGGCCTCGCTGGATGAACGGATAGCCCTCCGGGCGAGGGTCCATGCCCCGGACCCAGATCGCGGTGCCGGCCCGCGGCCGGCCTTCGCCGTCGACCACGATCCCGTCGACCTTCCTGCCGGCCTCCAGAGTGAGCTTACCGACGTCGACCGCTCCGGCGGCCTTCGGCACGGCGATTCCGTTGCGGGTCAAGGGGGCGAAGTCGGGGTGGTCGATCCGCAGATCGAACCAGGAGGCCGGCAGGCCGCGCACCTCGAAGCGTCCGGTCGGACCGGTACGGGCGTGGTAGATCTCCGGGTGCGGAGGAGACCCACAGCAGGTCGGAAATCCACCAGGGGTCCGCACCAGCTCGACCCCGGCTCCCGGCACCGGCTTTCCCGCCCCGTCGACCACCAGGCCCACGATCCCGGTCTCGGCGGAGAAGCCCGGGGCCGCCCGGACGAGCGGGACGGCCGACAGCAGGAGAAAGACGGCGAGCCTGGTCCTCGACATGGATGGAACCCTCCTGGGGTGGAGCCCCTCGCTCATGGCACCTCCACCATGTTCTCCTGGTCCGAGGTCAGCTCTATGGACCCCGTCAACAGGACCTTGTCTTTCTGGTCCATGATCTGAATCTGGTAGTCCCCTGCCCGTAACCGCGGGACGCGGAACGCCCCATCCCTTTCCTGACACGCGCGTTCGACGAGGGCTCCACCGTCAGGCAAGAAGAGCCTCAAACAGAGCTCACTAGGCTTGTCAGCCCCGGCCGGCCGGACCGTCAGTGTCCGGTCACCGAGGGCAAAGTCCAGGTCGAGAGCGGTCTCCGAGTCTCCAGCGGCCACTGTGACGTGACTCTCGATCTTCCGATCACGCCCGTCACCCGACATGAAGCGGCAATTTCGGCAGCGGGTGTCGAGCCGCGCGGTGATCGACCAGTCGCCGGGCTCGAGGTTTTTGAACCGGTAGCACCCATCCGCTTCGATCCAAGGCACCCAGGTGGTGCCCTGACGCGAAGCGAAGATCCCCAACTGATCGTCCGGGAGCAGGCCCGGGATGCAGCCGTGGAGCGCCACGCCTCTCTTCAGGTGGACGTCGATCCCCTCCAAGGGGGCGTCCGCCACCGTGATCGGGGGCAGGTCGATGGACCAGTGATCTTGGGCCGGCGTATTCGGTCCACGGGCTTTGACCTCGTAGGAGCCGTTCTCCAGCAGAATCTCGAACGAGCCGTCCGCCTGGGTCAAGACCTGATTCGAGAAGGAGCCTGCTCCCGGGAAATCGAGCAATGCGCCCGCGATCCCTTCTCCCTCAGGCCCGAAGACCCGGCCGCGGACCGGAAACTGGCTGCGGAAGGAGAGATCGAGAGTCGCGCCTTCCTGGCCCGGACGCAGCGTCACCTGGTCTTCGACGAACCTCCGTCCGAGGACGGCGCTCACCTTCCATTCGCCGGGGCCGAGATCCTCGATGCGGTAGTTCCCGTCCGGGGAGACGCTGCTGCTGGGGGTGGAGAACAGATCATTCTCCGCGTAGACGTGGACGTTCAGGAGCTGCTCAGGATCGAGATCGCGATTCAGGAGATGTACGGTCAGGGTGAGCGGCCGCTCCAGCCGGATCACCGCTTCCGTCGCCCCGGCTTTGTCGCAGGGGACGCTCGGCGATTGGTAGGGGGCATACCCTTCCTTCCCGACGGAGAGCGCGCAATCGCTGCTCCCGGCATACGCCTCCACCGTGAAGGAGCCGTCCAGGCCGGTGAGGTTCTCCCCGCCCTCGAATGCGCCTGGGCTCTCGACCTTCGCGCCCGCGACCGGCTCGCCCGCCGGGCCGATCACCCGGCCGTGGATCTCCACGGTCTGGGCAGGCACGAGCTGCAGGTCGAGATGATGATTCACCGCGGCCTTGATCCCGACGGTCTCCTGCGCCTCGTTGAACCGGTATTTGCTCGCCGAGAGGCGGCACTTGCCTCCGGAAGAGAGACCGCTCAGGCGGTACCGCCCGTCCGGCCCCGTCAAAGCGCTCGATCCACCGTCCGGGCAGCTCAGGCGGATGTTGGCGCCGGGCAGCGGCGCTCCAGTCGCCGAACGGACCTGGCCGGTGAGGGAGGCACCCCGCCGGAGGACGACGTCGAGGC
>JAICSG010001072.1 GCA_025937035.1 Thermoanaerobaculia bacterium
TCCAGGACGTCCTTGACGTCGCGGCGGTCGATGAAGTGATCGATCTTGCCGTCCGAGTCGCAGGTGATGTCGGCCAGCACGGCGCGGCTCACCGGCTCCTCGTCCAGGCGGTGGATGGGCACCACCGGAAAGAGCTGATCGATCGCCCAGGAGTCGGGCACGGACTGAAAAACCGAGAAGTTGCAGAAGTAGGTATCCGCGAGCTGCCGTTCCAATCCCTCGAATTCCTCCGGCACCTGCTGCAGGGTGCGCATGATGCGGAGGATCTTCTGGCAGGTCGCCCAGTAGAGGTCCTCGGCGAGCCCCCGGTGCTCCAGCGAGAGGTGGCCGAGATTGAACAGGCTCAGGCACTCGTCGCGGTAGGACGTGGCGTCGTGGTACGACTCCAGCAGGTTCTTGCGCGACACCTCGCGGTAGGTGTCGAAGAGGTGGCGCAGGGAGAGCTCGGCGTCGGCGGGCGGCTTGCGCGGGAGCTTGCCGACCTCGAACTCGGAGACACCGAGCACGTCGATGATCAGCACCGCGTGATGGGCCACCGTGGCGCGGCCGGACTCGGAGACGATCGTCGGATGCGGCACGCCGCGGGCGTCGCAGACCTCCATGAGGCCGAAGACGATGTCGTTCGCGTACTCCTGGAGCGTGTAGTTGAGCGACGAGGTGAAGTTCGTCTGCGAGCCGTCGTAGTCGACGCCGAGGCCGCCCCCCACGTCGAGATAGCGGAGCGGCGCCCCCATCTCGGCCAGGTTGACGTAGACCTGGGCCGCCTCGCGCAGGCCGTCCTTGACCGAGCGGATCGAGGAGATCTGGCTGCCCAGATGGAAGTGGAGGAGCTCGAAGGTGTCGAGCAGGCCGTGCTCGCGCAGGAAGGTCACGGCGCCGAGCAGGTCCCGCCCCGAGAGGCCGAACTTCGAGCGGTCGCCCCCCGAGGCCTCCCAATGGCCGGCCCCCCGGGCGGAGAGCCGGGAGCGGATGCCGATGCGCGGGCGCACGCCCATCTTCTCGGACATCCGATGGATGAGCGGCAGCTCCGACGGCTTCTCCACCACCAGGATTACCCGGCGGCCGAGCTTGGAGGCGAGGAGGGCGGTCTCGATGTACTCCTCGTCCTTGTAGCCGTTGCAGATGATGAGCGCCTCCTCGTCCTCCAGCATGGCCATCACGGCGAGCAGCTCGGGCTTGGAGCCCGCCTCCAGGCCGAAGTGGTAGGGGCGGCCGTACTCGACCAGCCGCTCCACCAGATAGCGGTCCTGGTTGACCTTGATGGGATAGACCCCGCGGTACTCGCCCTGGTAGCCGTACTCGGCGATCGCGCCGGCGAAAGCCTCGTTGAGCTGGACCACCCGCGCCTTGATGATCTCCGAGAAGCGGATGAGCAGCGGCGGGCTGATCCCGCGCTCGCGCACCTCGTCCACCAGCTCCTTGAGATCGATGGCCGGGGAGCCCGGCCCGCCGGGGTGGACGACCATGCAGCCGCCGCTGTTGATGGAGAAGAAGTTGTTCCCCCAACCGCGGATGTTGTAGAGGTCGAGAGAATCGGCCGGGGACCACCGGCGGGAGATAGGTGCAGTGGCCATCGCGGTGCGCAGGCTCCTCAAGCCCTTCAACGGGCGGTAAATCGTTGACCAGAAACACGGGAAGCCGGGTGGCACACCCGGCCGCAGGGACAATAACATGATTCGGCGGGGGGGGACTTCCAGGTCCGCCCGGGGATCAATCCCCGGGCTACGCCTCAACCGAAAAGCCGGGTAAACCCGGCTCTCTGGCGGGCTGACTTCGGAGCCGGCTTCAGCCGGCTTTTCGGTTCCACCGTAGCCCGGGCATTATTGCCCGGGCGGACCGGCGGCGGAGAGGTCTGTGATACCCTCCCCCTCCCAGCCCTCGCCCCCGCGGGGGCGCATTCCGGAGCACA
>JAICSG010001247.1 GCA_025937035.1 Thermoanaerobaculia bacterium
CGAGGGGGTGGCGGCGAGGCGCAGCGCGGTGGCCGTCTGGGTCTCCTCCTCGTGGACGAAGGCGCGGGGGAGCCCCGCGGCGGCCGAGAAGAGGAGGATGATCCAGAGCAGGACCGGCAATACGGCCGTCCCCTGGGCGAGCGAGACCCCCAGGGGGCCGAGGCTCACGCTCACCACCACCAGGGTGGTGAAGGCGAAGAGGCCGAGGGTGTTCAAGGCGTACCGGGTGCGGAATTCCCCCCGCCACTCCTTGGCGAACACCGCCATGGCTTCAGCGGCCCAGGTCGAGGCGTCCCGCCACATCACCGAATTCGAGGGTCGAGGGGTTGGCCACCACGGCGGAGCCGCCGGCCGCCAGGTGCTCGGCGAGCAGCTCGCGGGCGATCCGCTCGCCGGGGGCGTCGAAGTTCTGGAACGGCTCGTCGAGGAGGAGGAGCCGGGGGGAGTGGAGCAGGGCCCACCCCCATCGAAGACGCTGCCGCATGCCCGAGGAGAGCGCGCTCGCCATGCGGTCGAGAGGGAGCTCCAGACGATCGAGCACCGCGAGCCCCCGGTCCGCGGGGGTGCGCCGCAGCCGGGCGAAGAATTCGAGGTTCTCGCCGACCGTCAGCTCGCCGTAGAAGGCGAGGTCCGGGGAGACCACCCCGGCCCGCCGGCGTCGGCCCGCGGCGTCGAGGCTTGTCCCCTCCTCCGTGTACTCGATGGTGCCGCCGTCCGGCGCCATCAGCCCGGCGAGGCAGCGCAGCAGCGTGCTCTTGCCGGAGCCGTTGGGGCCGGTCACGAGCAGCATCTCGCCCGGGCCCACGGCGCCGGAGACGCCTTGCAGCACCGACAGCCGGCCGAACCGGCGGCGGACGTTCTCGAAGCGGAGGGCGGTGGTCGTCGTAAGCACGTGCGGAATATAACCTCTGTCGAGGCGGAGCGCCCCGCCCTTGAGGGTAGGGGGAGGGGCTATCCCGGACGCCCACCCCGGCGCTAGCATCCCCTGACCATGAAACGGATCCTGGCCGCCCTTCTCCTCCTCTGCGCCTGCGCCCCCGCTCCCCGCCCGCGGACAGCCCCGGACCTCCAGGTGCCGAATCTGGAGGAGCGGGCCCTCCTGTTGCTGCTGGTCGACCGGCAGGCGTATGACGAGTTCATCGTCCATCAGAGTCTCAAGGGGGATGCTTCGTTACGGGAGGACCTGGCGGTGGCCCTGGGGCGCATCCCGGACCGGCAGGGGCTCACGACGCTGGAGGGGCTGCTGATCGACGAGGAGCCGGCGGTGCGCCGGGCGGCGGCGTTCTCCCTCGGGCTGCTGGGGGACCCGGACGCCCAGCAGGCCCTCTTCGCCGCCGTCCGCGACAAGGACCGGGAAACGGGAGTGCTGGCCGTCGAGGCCCTGGGGCGGCTCGGGGCGCGGACGGTGGACGTGCTGGAGGCGCTCCTCACGTTGCCGGAGGACGAACGCTGGGCGCGGCTCCTCCCCCATCTCTTCCGTTTCAAGGAGGATACGGTCGTCTCGCTCGCCGAGCGCG
>JAICSG010000677.1 GCA_025937035.1 Thermoanaerobaculia bacterium
CACGCAGGAGATCAAGGACTTCCACGCCTCCGGAGACCTCGCCTACGCGTGGTCCCACATCTCTGTCGTAATGACCTCGGCGGAGACCGGCGTACGGACCGAGCGCGCCGGCCATGTGCTCACCGTGTTCCGGAAGTCCCCCTCGGGCGAGTGGCTGCTCGCCCGGGATGCCAACCTGATCGCGGCCCGTTAGGGCTGCGGGCTCACATCCGAGATCGCCCGCACGGCCTCTTCCGCGCTCTCCAGGCTGAAGCGGCCGGAGTCGCAGAGGGCCCGGAAGGCGGCCACCACGCGGGGGCAGAACTGGGTGCCGGCGCTGGCGAGGATCTCGGCGGCGGCCCGTTCGTGCGGCAGGCCCGCCCGGTAGGGGCGGCTGGTGGTCATGGCGTCGTAGGTGTCCGCCACGGCGATGATGCGCGCCGCCTGCGGGATCTCGGGGTCGGTGAGGCCGTCCGGATAGCCCTTGCCGTCCACCCTCTCGTGATGGCTGCGCACGCCGTGCAGCACCCAGGGGTTGGCGAGGTGGGAGACGATCGCGGCGCCGTCCGCGGCGTGGCGGCGCATGATCTCGAGCTCGTCCGGCTCCAGGGGCGAGGGCTTGCCGAGGATGCGGTCCGGGGTGGTGATCTTGCCCACGTCGTGCAGGGTGGCGGCGAGGCGCAGGTCGCGCAGCTCCTCCCGGGAGAGCCCCATCTGGCGGCCGAGCAGGACCGTGTAGGCCACCACCCGGCGGACGTGGCCGCCGGTGTAGGGGTCGCGCTTCTCCAGGGCCTCGGCCAGCGCGGTCACCATGTGGAAGAACTGCCGCCGCTGCGCCGTCCAGAGGCGGGCGTTCTGCAGCGCCGGCCCGAGAAGGACCGCGAGTTGGCGCATGCGCCAGAGGTCGCCGGCGGTGAAGCGGTCGCGGTCCACCGGGTTGAGGAGCTGAAAGACGCCGATGACCTTCCCCTGCGCGAGCAGGGGCACGGCGAGGATGGCCCGGGTCTGGAAGTCGTCCGAGGCGTCCCCCTGCCAGCGCGGATCGGCGGCCACGTCGTTGACCACCTCGGCCTCCCCCGAGAGGGCCACGCTGCCCACGATCCCCGCGCCCAGGGGGACCCGCAGATCGCGGATGGCGCAAGCCGCGCTCCCCCGCACCACCCGGAAGAACAGCTCGCCGCGCTCCTCGTCGAGCTCCCAGATGGAGCTGGTCTCCGCCCGGCAGACCTCCTCGGCGTTCTCCAGCGCCATCTCCAGCACGGTCGCCAGCTCCAGGGTGCCGGCCAGCTTGACGCCGATGTCGAGCAGCGTCTCGTACTCGGCCAGGCGGCGGTCGGGCTCGAAGGCCGGTCCGGCCGAAAGCGAATTGGATTCCGTGGCGATCATCTGGTTATCTCCCTCTTCCTCCCTTGGACACGCCCACCCGGAGGTTTGTGAAGCCTACGTGCTCAATCCCTCCAGATCCTTCAGCAGCTCCGAGACGGAGCGGTAGCGCTGGTCGGGATCTTTCCTCAGGCACCTCAGGATGGCCGCCTCCAGCGGCGGCGGGATCTCGCGCCACCGGGCGCTCGGCGGCACCGGCTCCTCCCGCAGGTGCTTGACCATAATGTCCATGGCCGTGGGCCCCTCGAAGGGCAGGCCGCCGGCGAAGATCTCGTAGAGCACGATGCCGCAGGCGTAGATGTCGGCCCGCGGATCGGCCTCCTTGCCCTGGAGGATCTCCGGCGGCAGGTACTGCGGCGTCCCCACGATGAAGCCCGCCTGGGTCTGCCCCGGAGTCAGGCGGTCGATCGGCCGGGCGATGCCGAAGTCCATCAGCTTGGCGTTGCCCGTGGGCTCCAGGATCAGGTTCTCCGGCTTGATGTCGCGGTGGAGCACCCCCACCGCGTGGGCCGCGGCGAGCCCCGAGCAGAGCTGCTTGGCCAGGCGCAGCCCCGCCGAATAGGGGAGCCGCCGCGTCTGGTCGAGCATGTAGCGCAGGGTCACCCCGCGCACATACTCCATGGAGATGTAGGGCACGCCGTCGATGTCGCCGAAGTCGTAGGTGCGCAGCACGTTGGGATGGGTGATCTTGCGCGCCAGCTTGAGCTCGCTCTTCAGGCGGTCGAGCTGGGAGCGGTCCCCCCAGAGGTCGCGCTTGAGCATCTTGAGGGCCACGAGATCGTCGAGCTCGCGGTCGCGCGCCTTGTAGACGATCCCCATGCCGCCGGCCCCCAGCACCGAGAGGATCTCGAAGCGCTGTCCCAGCAGGGCCCCCGGCGAGATGCCGGTGAGGGTGGCGACCCCCGCCGGGGTCAGCGTCTCCCCCTGGGCGGCCCGCTCTCCGGTGAGCTCGGAGGCCATCTGCGGGCCGATCACGTAGAGCGGCTGCGGGGTGATCACTCCCCGCCGTGGCGCCAGCCGGTAGCCGGCGGACTCGAAGGTCCCCTTCATCTCCTCGTAGACCTCGCGGGACATCAGGATCTCTCCCGAGGTGGCTTCGCGGAGCAGGCTCTCGAGCTGCTGCACGGGGAGTCCCACCAGGGCGCGCTCGGCCCGCTCCCCCCAGGTGACCGGGCCGGTGACCGCCTTGCCGGAGGCCATGGCGAGGGCCGGGTCCTCGATACCGGGGACCCTCGTCGCCCCCTCCAGGATGCGCGAGGCGACCGCCAGCGCGCGGGGGCCCCGGCTCTCCCCCTCGAAGCGGGCGAGCACCCGGTGCCCCGCCACCGCCTCCACCTGGCCGCGCCCGCGGACGATGGCGGAGGTGATCCGGTCGAGATCGGCCGCCAGGGAGGTCAGGGTGTCGCGCGCCTCCCCCGCCGCCGCGCGGGCGTACTGCCGCAGCTCGACGGCCAGGAGCAGCACCTCCCGCGTCTGCGCCTCGCCGAGCAGGACGCGGGCCGAGGCCGGCTCCGGAAGGCTCCGGGAGAGATCGTTGACGTACTCTTCCATGTCCCGTTTTTCGCGCAGATCGGCCAACAGCTCATGGAACGTATGGGCGAGCCGTCCCACCTCATCGTTGCGGTCGGAATCGATCTTCTGATCGTAATCCCCCTGGCGGGCGGCCTCGGCGGCGGCGGCGAGCCGGCGCACCGGGCCCATCGCCCGCCGGGCGAAGGCGAAGGAGAGGAACGGGGCGAGGAGGACGGCGGCGAGGCCGGTCCCCAGCAGCACGTTCTGGATCTGCCGGTAGGCGGCGAGCGCCTTCTCCAGCGAGGCGAGCGCCACCGTGGCCCCCACCGGCGCGCCGGTGGCATCGCGCAGGGGGGACTCGACGGCGATCCACG
>JAICSG010001073.1 GCA_025937035.1 Thermoanaerobaculia bacterium
CGGCCCTCGCCGCTGCCCGCGCTGCCGATCCAGTACCTCGACTACGCCCGTTGGCAGCGGGGCTGGCTCACGGCGGAGGTCCTGGAGCGGGAGCTCGCCCACTGGCGCGAGGTGCTCGCCGGGATCCCGACGCTGCAGCTCCCGACCGATCGGCCCAGGCCGCCGTTCCAGACCTTCCTCGGCGCGGCCCGGGGCTTCACCGTGCCGGCGGCCACCGCGGCGGCTCTCAAGGCGCTGGGCCAGCGCCAGGGCGGCACGCTGTTCATGGTGCTGCTCGCCGCCTTCGCCGCCCTGCTCCAGCGCTACTCGGGCCAGGACGACATCGCCATCGGCTCGCCGACTGCCAACCGGACGCGCTCGCAGCTCGAGGGGCTGATCGGCTTCTTCGTCAACACCATCGTCCTCCGCAGCGACCTCTCGGCCGCGCCAAGCTTCGAGGTCCTGCTCGCCCAGGTGCGCCGGACCACCCTGGCGGCCTTCGCCCACCAGGAGCTGCCGTTCGAGAAGGTGGTCTTCGAGCTGCAGCCGGAGCGCAACCTGGCGGTGTCGCCGCTGTTCCAGGTGATGCTCGCCCTGCAGAACGCGCCCATGGGGAGCCTGACCCTGCCGGGGCTGACGCTGAGCCCCTTCGCCACGGAGATCGGCACGGCCAAGCTCGACCTGACGCTCAACGTGTTCGAGCGGCCGGGCGGGCTCGCCGGATCCCTGGAATACAATACCGGCCTGTTCGACCACTCGACGGTCGACCGCCTGCTGGGCCATCTCGGACGGCTCCTGGAAGCGGTGGCGGAGGCGCCGGGGGTGAGCGTGGCCGACCTGCCTCTCCTGTCGGACGGCGAGCGCGGGCAGCTCCTGGTCGAGTGGAACGCCACCGGCCGCGAGGTGCCGGGCGGGCTCGTTCACGAATGGATCGCCGCCTGGGCGGCGCGGGCTCCGGAGGCCGTCGCGGTGGTGGCCGGGGTAGCGGAGCTCACCTACCAGGCCCTGGATGCCCGGGCCAACCAGCTCGCCCATCACCTGCGGCGGCTCGGCGTGGGGCCGGAGGTGGCCGTGGGCGTCTGCCTCGACCGCTCGGCCGATCTGCCAGTTGCGCTCCTGGCGGTCCTCAAGGCGGGCGGCGCCTACGTGCCCCTCGACCCCTCCTATCCGCGCGAGCGGCTGGCCTGGATGCTGGAGGACTCGGCGGCGCCGGTGGTGATCTCCCAGGAGCCCCTGCGGGACGTGCTGCCGCCGCACCAGGCCTGGGTGGTCTCGCTCGACTCGGACGCCCCCGCCATCGAGCTGGAGAGCCCGGAGGACCCGGGGGTCGAAGCCGATCCCGCCAACCTGGCCTACGTCCTCTACACCTCGGGCTCGACGGGGCGGCCGAAGGGGGTGCAGGTGCCGCACGGCGCCCTGGCCAACTTCCTCCTCTCCATGCGCGAGCGGCCGGGGCTCGACGGGTCCGACGTAATGCTGGCCGTCACGCCGGTCTCCTTCGACATCGCCGGCCTGGAGCTCTACCTGCCGCTCCTCGCCGGGGCGCGGGTGACTCTGGCGAGCCGCGAGGAGGCCCAGGACGGCGCCCGCCTGCAACGGCTGCTCGCCGACTCCGGCGCCACGATCATGCAGGCCACGCCGGCGACCTGGCGGGTGCTGGTGGAGTCGGGCTGGAAGGGGGACCGCCGGCTCAAGGTGCTCTGCGGCGGCGAGGCGCTCCCCGAGTCGCTCGCCCGGCAGCTCCTCGAACGGGCCGGCCAGGTGTGGAACCTCTACGGCCCCACCGAGACCACGATCTGGTCCACGGTGCGGCCGGTCACCCCGGGCGTCCGGCCGGACATCGGACGGCCGATCGCCAACACGCAGGTCTACGTGCTGTCCGGCGGCGGCAGCCCGGCGCCGCTGGGGGTGCCCGGCGAGCTGCTGATC
>JAICSG010000857.1 GCA_025937035.1 Thermoanaerobaculia bacterium
ACGAGGAGAGGTCGAGCCCCTCCCGCTCCGCCTCCCCCACCTTGCGCACGCACAGCTCGTAGGCGAAGTTGGGGCCGCCGCTGGTCGTCGCGCGGTAGCGCGAGACTGCCTCCAGCCAGCGCGCCGGCCGCTGCAGGAACGCCCCGGGGGTCATCAGGTAGCAGACCGCCCCGGTATAGAGCGGCTGCAACACCGTGCCGATCAGCCCCATGTCGTGGTAGAGCGGCAGCCAGCCCAGCACCACCGAGTCGGCCGACTGCCCGAAGGCGCGGCGGATCAGCTCCTCGTTGTGCAGCAGGTTGCCGTGGCTGACCATCACCCCCTTGGGAGTGGACGTCGAGCCCGAGGTGTACTGGAGGAAGGCGAGCGACTCGGGGCCCAGCTCCGGCCGCCGCCACCCCTCGGCCTCTTCCTTGGCCGGAGCCATGGCGGGAGCCATCCGGATCGCCGCCGCCAGCTCCGGGATCTCCGCCGCGGCGCTCTCCAGGACCGCCAGCTGATCGGCGGCGGCCAGCGCCACCCGCGGACGGCAGTCGCGGCAGATCGCCGACAGCCGCGGATCGCCACCCCGCCGGCGCGGCGGCAGGGCCGGCACCGCCACGGCGCCGGCGTAGAGGCAGCCGAAGAACGAGGCGACGAAATCCGGCCCCGGCGGCAGCAGCAGGGCCACCCGCTCGCCGCCGGCCCCCGCCGACTGCAGCGAGGCCGCGATCGCCCGGGCCCGGGTATCCAGATCCGAAACCGTGAGCCGCTCCTCGGCCACGCCCGTCTCGCCGTAGGACAAAAAGACATAGGCCGGGCGCTCTCCCTGCTCCGACGCCCGGAATTGTAAGATTTCTGAAATGTTCGCATTCTTCGACATAGTATTTTCGAGTCGCCGATCCGTGCTCTTGATACAAGTGGGGCTCGGAGCCCGAATGGCGACACGACCGGCCATTCGACCCTGGAAGGTCGGCTCGATCCTTCGGTTTATGGCCGAGGAGCTGGGTGCCGTTGGGTAAAGGCAACGCCGCGGGTAGGAGGGCGGCGGATGCCCGGATCAGGCGACTTCTACTCTTCTTTCAACTCTGTCAATCGGCTACTTTTTCTTTCGTAGCCTTATGCACACTAGAGTATCACAAACCTCTCGTAGATTCAACTCGTCGGGGCTCCTGCCCATAGTCGCCAACACGGCTCGGGAAGGGTGAAATTCCGAGGCTCCGAGGCTCCCGGTCCGTTAGCCCTCATCACCCCGGCCCTCTTCTCCCGGCCTCCCCCCCACCTGACGGGAGAAGAGGGAGAAAGACTGTTTGAGCCTCTCTTGTTTGAGCCTCTCTGGGAGGGGGCTTGTTCCAATCCTACGATCCCACCCACCCAGGGCGGCCACATAGGGCCGCCCCTACGACAGCATCCCGCGTTCGACCTCCCTCTTCTCCCGTCAGGTGGGGGGGAGGCCGGGAGAAGAGGGCCGGGGTGATGAGGGACAACCGGCCGGGGACGCCAACGCTGGCAAAGCGGCAAAGCCGATCTAACCCGCCGCCAGAATCTCCCGGTCGATCCTGTCCAGCACCGCCGCGTCCACCCCGAGGTCGAACTTGCGGGCGAAGTGGTACTTCCCCGAGGCCAGCAGCGGCATGTCGGCCACGGTGAGGGTGCGCGGCGAGCCCTTCTGGGCCTTCGAGTAGTCGATGTACCGGAAGTCGTCGTCCACCAGCTTGAAGCGCCCGCTGTTGACCAGGATCGTCTGCACCAGCGACTCCTCGGGCGTCTGGGTCCGCTGATAGTGCCGCTCCACCTCCGGATGCTCGGTCAGGAAGCGGCGGAAGTAGAGCACCGCCTCCCGCCGCAGCGAGAACCAGGCCCAGCCGCCGTAGCAGCGGAACCCGTCGTGGAACGGCGTCCGCGGCATCCGCACCCCCAGCAGCGAGCCATAGCTCAAGGTGACCGAGATCGGCAGGATCTTGGTGAGCGGCCGCATCGCCCGCAGCAGCGGCTCGGTCTTCGGCGGCAGCCACCAGTGGTGGTGCCAGTAGCGGTTCCGCGCCTTGCGCACCTTCCATGGGCTGGCCGGTCCCAGCACGTCCCAGTAGCGGATGAGCCCGTCGCAGTCCGCGGCCGAGAGGAACGCCTCCATCTTGGCGATGGGGGTCACCGGATAGTCCTGGGCGCTCAGGTTCACCATCCAGTCGTACGCCAGCCCCTCCCGCTCCAACCAGTCGATGAGATCCACGAACGGCTGCACCTGGCACGAGTAGTGGGAGCGGAGCTGGAAGCCGCATTTCGGCATCAGATAGACGTTCGGCAGATCGGCCACCGGCGACCAGTCGAGCTCGAACCCGATCGGGTTGTGCTGGACCACCACCAGGCTTTTGGGATTGCCGCCCCGGCGCAGGGTCCGCACCAGCCGGTAGATCTGCTCCGGATCGCGGTGCGTCTGGATGAAATAGCAGACGGCGTCGGTCATGAGGGCCTCGCGGCGAGATCGTGGAAGAGCGTCTCGTATTCGTCGATCACGCGGTCCATGCGGGTCA
>JAICSG010001231.1 GCA_025937035.1 Thermoanaerobaculia bacterium
AGGAGCCCAGGCGCTCCTCGTCCACCCCCTGGCGGTGGCGCCAGAGCCGGAGCAGCACCTCCTGGGTCACGTCCTCGGCCTCCTCCCGGCTGGAGAGCAGGTAGCGAGCGAAGGAGTAGACCCGGCGTTGGTAGCGCTGCGCGGTATCCTCGAAAGCTGTCAACATCCAATGGAGAAGACGGACGGGGGGGCCGGAACGTTTCAGGGTTGGGGACTACAATCCCCCGTGCTCCGCCGAATCCTCCCCGCGATCCTCGTTCCGGCCGCCGTCCTCGCGGCCGGGCCCTCGCTGGACCATGCGATCGCCCTCCATAGGGCCGGGCGGCTGCCGGAGGCCTTGCGGGAGTACCACGCCCTGGCCGGGTCCGCCGACCCAGTAATTTCGGCCACGGCCTTGAGCAACGCCTGCGTGATCCAGAACGACCTCGGGGAGTACAAGGCGGCCCTCCCGGACTGCCGGCGGGCCGTGGAGGTTTGCCGGCCCCTGGGGGACCCGGAGACGCTCGCCCGCGCCCTCAACAACCTGGGGCTGGTGCTGGAAAGCCTGGGGGAGACGAAGGAGGCCGAGAGCTCGTTCCTGGAGGCGCTGGGGATCAACCGCAAGGCGGGGGCGACCGAATCCGAGGCGGTGAACCTCTCGAACCTGGGGACGCTCGCCCTGGGAGAAGGCCGCTACACGGCGGCCCTGGAGCTCCATGCTCAGGCCGCCTCCCTTGCCGGGCGCCACCGGAGCGAGCCCTGGGCGGCGGAGCAGGAACGGATCGCCCGCATCAACGAGGGGGTGGTGCTGGAGAAGGTGGGCGCCTTCCGCGAGGCTCTCGACCTCTACAAGCAGGTGCTCGCCGCCGGGGGGGAGCTCGACCCGGACCGCCGGGCGGCGCTGCTGGTCAACACCGGGACGATCTACCGGAATCTGGGCGATCCGGTGCGTGCGACCGATTCCTACCGCCAGGCGATCGATCTCTACCGCCAGGCCGGGGACACCGCCGGGCTCTCCAACGCCAACCTGAACCTCGCCCTGGCCCTGCACCTCAACCTGGAGAAGCCGGACGAGGCTGAGGCCGCCTACCGGGAGGCCCTGCGCCTGGCCGAGGCGAGCGGCGACCGCACGGAGGAGATCCAGGACCTCTTCTATCTCGGCCGCCTGCTGCTCGGCCAGGGGCGGCTGCCCGAGGCCGAGGCCCTCTTCCGGCGCTGCCTGGCGGCGGCCGAGGCCAGCGGCTCGGCCGAGGGGAGATGGTCGGCCCGCGAGGGTCTGGGACGGACCGCCCGCGCCCGGGGGGACCTGAACGAGGCCCTTTCCAATCTCCAAGCGGCTCTCGACGAAATCGAGCGGGTGCGCGCCGGCCTCGCCCGCGGCTCCCGGAGGGCCGGCTACTTCGGCGACAAGCGGGCCGTCTACCAGGCCACGGTCGAGACGCTCGCCGCGCTCGAACGGCGGCAGCCCGGTCAGGGGTGGGCGGAGCGGGCCCTGGGAGTGGTCCAGCGCGCCAAGGCCCGGGACCTCCTCGACGCCCTCGGGGGCGGGGGGACCGCCGCCGCTCCCCAA